>NZ_DASURI010000592.1:0-2897 GCF_036280135.1 Longimicrobium sp. | reverse complement strand
TACCGCTCGTGGTACAGCCCCGTGAGCCGGTCGGCGTACTGCCAGGCCCGGATGGACTCGGCCAGGGGGTAGCGCTTGTAGTAGGGGACGTTGTAGCAGATGGCCCCGCCCTCGAACGACGTGGCCCCGCCCGCGTAGCCGATCTCGGCCAGCAGCCGCGGGTCGCGGGCGCTGTGGCGCACCTGCAGGGGCACGCCCACGCGGGCGGCGGCCCGCCGCAGGGCTCCCACGCCGCAGTTGATGAGGGGCAGGCCATTGAGCGTGTGCACCCGCGACGCGCGGCTCTCGCGGATGGCCTCCTGGGCCCCCGCGTAGTCGCCGTTGCGGGTGAGCGAGTCCACCTGGTAGGAGAGCACGGGCACCCCCGTGCTGGTGAACGCCTCGAACAGGCGCAGCTGGTCCTCCAGCAGGGGCACCCCGCAGCGGGGCTGCACCAGCGGCCCCCGCTCGCCCGCGTTCACCTGCGCCTGCAGCCGGGCGTATGAGGGCCGCCCGGCCAGGAACCGGGCGTTGTCGTCCAGGCTGCGCGCGCCGCGCCCCGTCTTCCACAGCTGCAGCACCTCGCCGCGCCGGCACTCGAAGTCGTCCGGCTCCATCACCGCGTCGTGCACGGCGGGGGCGGCGGTCGCGTCCGGCTCCGCCCGCGCGGGGGGCCCCTCCAGGGCGGCCACGGGCTCGCGCTCGTGCAGGTCGGCCCGCAGCACCTCCAGCACCTGGCGCAGGTCCGCGAACTTCACGAACACCCGGTCAAAGCCCATCTCCCGAAAGAGCCGCTCGTGCCCCAGGGCGTCGCCGATGGTGAGGTTGCCGCCCAGGTACCACAGGGCGGAGCCGGCGGGATGGCTGCGCAGCAGCTCGGGAAACTCGCGCAGGTAGTAGCGCGTGTGCCCGTCCATGCTGGAGAGCATCACCGCGTCGCACAGGGGGGCGCCGGCGAAGAAGTCCTCCAGCCGGTTCTGCGTGCCCAGGTAGCGCACGCGGTACCCGTTCTGGGTGAGCGCGTCGCGCAGCAGGGTCAGCCCGACGGAGTGCGAGTCTCCGCCGATGCCGCCCAGCAGGATGGTGTGGCCGGTGCGCATCGGGTCTCGGCGGGATGAAAGGGGAGACGCGCGCGTGCGGGGAGCACGCAGGCGGCGGAAGCAGCGCGGTGTTCGTGCGGATTCGATGGGAGACGCCCGGAGCGCGGGGGAGAACCGGGTCACGCCCCGGCCGTGATCCCGCCCGTCCTCCGGCCCGGACCGCGATCCCGTTCGTCCCCCCTGCACGCCCGGGCGGACGGATGTCGACGCGGACGGCCCCTTCCCGGAGTCGGCACACGCGGGGTGCGGACGGCGCCTTCCCGGATGTCGGCACACGCGGGACGCGGACGGCGCCTTACCGGATCTCGGCACGCCCGGGACGCGGACGGCGCCTTCGCGGAGTCGGCAGACGCGGGATGGGGACAGTGCCTTCCCGGATGCCGGCACACGCGGGATGCGGACAGTGCATTGCGGGCGGACGGATGTGGGCACACGCGGGGTGCGGACGGCGCGTTCCCGGATGTCGGCACGCCCGGGACGCGGACGGCGCCTTTGCGGAGTCGGCACACGCGGGATGCGGACAGCACCTTGCGGAAGGCGGGCGTGGGCGGCCGATCGCCCCGGACCCGTGCGCGAAAGGCCTATCGCGGGGCGGGCGGGGGCCCGGGCGAACCGTCCGCCGCGCCGCCCTCCGCCGCGGTCCAGCGGTCGTTGCCGCGGTCCGCGTCCAGGAACAGTCCGTCCGGGTCCAGCTCCACGAGCACGGGGGCGCCGTCCACCCGCAGCTCCACCGTGGCCGCGCGGCGCGGCGGGTCCAACCACCCCCGGGCGGGGTTGCGCGCGCGGGCCCGCGCGCCGGAGGCGGTGGTCACCACCACCTCGGCGGGGATGGGGATGTCGCCCCGGTCGCGCACGGTCACCCGCACGCGCCCGGGACCGGGGCGCTCCACCCGCTCCACGGCCAGGTCCGCCGTCCCCGTCTCCCACCACCAGGGGTAGAAGAACGTGTCCAGGTCGCGCCCGGCGGCGCGCTCCACCGTGTGAAAGAAGTCCCACGGGGTGGGGCGCCGAAAGCGCCACTCGCGCAGGTACGTGTCCAGGGCCCGGGCCCACGCCGTGTCGCCCACCTCGGCGCGGAGGGCGCGCAGCAGGAGCCCCGGCTTGGCGTACGCGGCCACGGCGCGGGCCCCGTACGGGCTCACGAGGTCCGTGTGACGGACGACGGGCACCTCGCGCTCCGTCCCCGCCACGGCCCCGTAGGCGCGGCGGTCGGCGGCAAGGGGGTCGGCGGCAAGGGGGTCCGGGGCGGACATGCGGGGGTCGCGCACCCCGGCGGCCAGCCAGGTGGCCATCCCCTCGTCCATCCAGGCGTGGGCGGCCTCGTCCTGCCCCACGAGGATGGGAAACCACTGGTGCGCCACCTCGTGCGCGATCCCCGCGTGCAGCCCGGGGGCGTCGCCGTATCCGCCCACGAAGACGAGCTGCGGGTACTCCATCCCCCCGGCCAGCGGCCCCTCGGCCACCGTCAGCTGGGGATACGGATAGGGGACGAGCGACGCGCCCAGCGCCTCCACCGCCTGCCGGGCGAAGACGGCGCCGTCGTCCCACGCGGCGATGCCGGGCCGGTAGAGGGCGTGCACGGGGACGGCGCGCGTGCCCCCCGCCCCGTCGGGCACCCGCGCGGCCACGGCGTCCCACGCGTACCGGGGCGATGCGGCAAAGGCGAAGTCACGGACGCTGTCCGCGTGAAAGCGCCAGGTCAGCCGGCCGTCCGCGGGGCGCAGGGTGGCCCGCCCCGCCTCCGCGTCCCCCGCGGCCACCACGTGCACGGGGGTGTCGGCGCGCGCGGCGGCCTCCAGGCGGCGCAGGGCCTCGGGG
>NZ_DASURI010000591.1:0-5969 GCF_036280135.1 Longimicrobium sp. | reverse complement strand
TCGCAACGGCGGTCGACCCCTCCCCCAACTTCGGGGGAGGGGTTTGCGAGAAGGCGGGTTCAGCGCGCGGAGTTGATTCCAACGCGGATTCGCAGTTCTCCCCCTCCCCCGCGGAGCGGGGGCAGGGGGTCGGGGGGAGGGGGCCCTCCGCGGGCCGGCAGACTGCCCGCCTACGTGCAGGGGCCTTGATCCCCCTTCCCCCACGCCGTTTGTGGGGGAAGGGCAGGGGATGGGGGGCGGCCCGCCGCCGCCGCGATCTGTCCTTCCAGGCCGGGAGTCGTGTCGCACCGGATGAAGGTGGTTGCTCGATCGTACTTGCGCCCCGGCGCGCGCGCACGGCAATATGCGCCGCCCGGAGTGCGCTCTTTCCAGAGAGGAACAGGTGCCATGCGCAACGTCCTATCGGCGGCCCTGCTGCTGCCGCTCCTCGTCGGCTGCGCGCAGCCGTCGCAGTCCACGGCCGGCGGGCCAGACAGCGCGGGAACACCGACCACCGCGCCCTCGCAGGGGGCCGGCCAGGTGACGGTGGAGCTCGTGCCCGGCCAAGCCGGCTCGTCCACGGGCCAGGACCAGGCCGCCACGGCCGAAGGCGCGGCCGGCGGCGCCGTGGTCCGCGGCGTGGCGCGCACGCCCACGCCCTGCCACCGGCTCACGGGCGCCGTGGAGCGCGCCGGCGAGGCGGTGACGCTGCGGGTGTCGGCCGCGGCGGACCCGGACGCCATGTGCATCCAGTCCATCGGCGCCATCCCCTACACGGCCACCGTCCGCGGCCTGCCGGCCGGCGCCTACGCCCTGCGCGTGGTGCACACCTACCCCGGCACGGGGTGGGACACCGAGACCGTCCTGGAGACGCGCGTCACCGCCCGGTAACGCGCATCCTCCGCATCCATACCCATCCGCTACCGACCCCGGCCCGCATGCGCGTCGTCGCCCTTCGCCACACCGCCGTCCCCGCCCTCGCCGCGGCCCTGCTCGCCGGGCACGCCGCCGCGCAGGCGCCCGTCCCCGCGCCGTCCACCAGCCCGGACCGCGGCTGGGCCGTGCCCGCCGGGCCCCTGGCGCCCGCGCCCATCCCCCGCGAGGAGTTCGCGGCCCGCCGGCGGGCGCTGGCCGGGCAGATGGGCGACGGCGTGCTCGTCGCCATGGGCGCCGAGGAGCCCAGCGCCAGCTGGTCGGCGTTCGCGCAGGAGCCGGAGTTCCGCTACCTGACGGGCTACGACGAGCCGGGCGCCCTGCTCGTCATCCGCAAGCAGGGCGACCAGGTGAGCGAGCGGCTGTACGTGATGCCGCGCGACCCCACGTCGGAGATCTGGAACGGCGCGCGCATCGGCGCCGAAGGGGCCACGCGCATGACGGGCATTCCCGCGTACGACGTGGAGCGCATGCCCGCCGCGCTGGACTCGCTGCTGCGGGGCGCCACGACGCTGTACACGCTCACGCCAGAGCGCGCCCGGGGCTGGCAGTCGCCCGAGCAGCAGTTCATCCAGGCGCTCCGGGGCCAGCAGTCGGGCATCCGCCAGGTGACGGACCTGTCCGACCGGCTGCGCACCATGCGGCAGCGCAAGTCGCCCGCGGAGATCGACATGCTGCGGCGCGCCATCCACATCACCTCCCTGGCGCAGCGCGAGGCCATGCGCGCCACGGAGCCGGGGATGAACGAGTTCGAGGTCCACGCGCTCATCGAGGGCACCTTTCGCCGCTACGGCTCGGAGCGGCCGGCGTTCGGCAGCATCGTGGCGTCGGGGCCGAATTCGACCACGCTGCACTACCGCACGGCCGACCGCTACATGCAGGCCGGCGAGGCGCTGGTGATGGACATCGGCGCGTCGTACAACGGCTACTCGGCGGACGTCACGCGGACGATCCCCGTGGGCGGGCGGTTCACGCCGGAGCAGCGCGCCATCTACGAGCTCGTCCTGGCGGCGCAAAAGGCGGCGGAGGCCGAGGCGCGCCCCGGCGTGACCATGGGGCGGCTGAACCAGGCCGCGTCGGCCGTGATGTCGCAGGGGCTGGTGCGGCTGGGGCTGATGGACTCCGACACGGCCACGTACGACTGCGAGCGGGGCGGCGCCGTGCGGACGTGCCCGCAGCTGTTCCTGTACTACATGCACGCCATCGGGCACGGCATTGGCCTGGACGTGCACGACCCCGAGATCGGCTACACGGCCGGGTTCGCCGTGGGCAGCGCGTTCACGCTGGAGCCGGGCATCTACGTGCGCGCCGACGCGCTGGACTACCTGCCCGACACGCCGCGCAACCGCGCCTTCCGCGAGCGGGTGCGCGGGGCCCTGCAGCGGTACCGGAACATCGGCGTGCGCATCGAGGACGACTACTTTTTCACGGAGCAGGGGCTGGAGCGGGCCTCGGTCGGGGCGCCGCGCGAGATCGCCGAGATCGAGGCGCTGATGAACGAGGAAAGCCTCTGGAACCGCGAGCGGCGCCCGGAGATGGTGGAGTGGTACCGCGGCGTTCACCCGCGCTGACGGACCCGTGTCGCACCGCGAGCGGGAGCACGCCCCGGGGGCCGCCGAGCGCGGCAACGACTGGCTGGACGGCGCGCTCGCGGGCTGGCTCCTGTTCATCGCCATCAACGGCGGCAACCTGGCGTGGCACTCGCTGCGCGACGGCGCGGCGTGGTCCACCAGCGCGCTGAACCTGGCGGTCCCCGTGCTGGCGGTGGCCGCCATCTTTCCCCTGCTGCGCTTTCACCGCGTCGGCTGGGGGCTGGCGTTCCTGGCGCTGGGGCTCATGGCCACGCGCGAGGGGATGATGCTGGCCGCCGCCCAGGGCGCGTGGCGGGCCACGGTGGCGTTCCTGGCCGTGGACCTGCTGGGGATGGGCTACCTGCTGTGGATCATCCCCGAGTTCTGGCCTCGCCACCCCGACGCCGAGCCCGTGGCGTCTGCCCGGCCGATCGCCCCGTCCGTCGCCGCGGAGGCGCCGTCCGCGCCCACGCCGGTGACGCAGGCGCTTGCGGCCATCCATCACCGCATCGTGGCGGCGGGGAGCGCGTGCTCCGTGACGGAGGTGGCCGTGCGCGCCGAGGCGGGGCGGTTCGGGGTGACGCCGGCGGCGCTGCGGACGGAGGGCCTGTCGCTGTATCGCACGTTCCTGCGGCACTTCATGGCCGATGGCGCCCTGAGCGCCGACGAGGAGCGCGAGCTCATCTGCCTGGAGCGCGCGCTGGACCTGGACGACGACGGCGTGTGGCGCCTGCGCGCCGAGGCGGGCCTGGTGGGCGGCATGGCGGCCTCCGCGCCGTCCCTGCTGACGGCGTCGGACGCATCCCTCCCCGCCCCCCGTCCCGCCCTCGCCGCTCCGGCAGATGCCGATCAGCCGGTTTCGGTCGATGCGGATCAGCCGATGGCGGTTGATGCGGATCGATCGCATTCTGCGGATGTGCCGATCACGGTTGATGCGGATCAGCCGATGCCGGTGGATGCGGATCGGGTGACGCGAGTGGATGTCGATCCGCAGACGGCCGTGATCGTCGACCAGGCGCTGCCGGTGCGCGCGGCGGAGGATGATCGGCCGGCCGATGTAGCCGATTCCCAGTCGCCGATCGCGGTGACGGAGCCGCTCATCGACGAGGTGCCGATGCCGGTCTCGGGGACTGCGGTGCCGATCGACGGACCTGTGCCGATGGGCGCGGTGGCCGCGGAACCGGACCCGTCGGCGCAGGCCGACATCACGTCTTCGGTGCCGCGATTTCAATCGCCGGGTCTGGATGCCCGCGCCGCCGCCGCCGACTCGCCCATGCACGAGCCGCCGGTCAGCGAGCAGCCGGAATCCGCCGAATCCGCCGCGCCGATCGAACCTGCCGCATCGACCGAATCCGCATCCGCCGATGCTCCCGAGGCGCTGGCGGACTACGAGGAGCACGAGCTGGGCGTCTCGCTCGCGTGGGCGGGCATCGGGGCGCTGCCGGCGGGCGCGTCGCGGCGCGGGGCGCTGGAGCGGCTGCGGGCGCTGTACCGCGCGGCCACGGAGCCGCTGTCGCCCTGCGAAACCGACGTGGCGCTGGATGCCGACGAATCGTGCCTGGCCCAGCGCGAGGTGCAGGTGTACGTGGCGCCGGCCGGCGCCGCGCCTCCGCCGCCGGACCTGCCCGGCCCCGTGCTGCCCCGCCGCGCGCTGGTGGACGGCACCCTGGACCACGCGCGCGACCTGTCGGACCTGCAGCGCCGCGCCGTGTGCCGCTTCGTGCTCACGGAGCGCCGGCTGCTGCTCGTGACGTCCGCCGGGCAGCGCAGCGAGCTGGCCGTGAGCCGCGTGCGGGCCGTGTTGCCGTACCGCAACGGCATCGAAGTGCGCCAGCAGCGCGGCGCGCCCGTCTTTCTCGCCTTTACGGACGGCGTGGACGACGCGGCCATGCGCATTGACCGCGCGGCGTCGGACCTGCGCGCCCGCGCCTGAGAACGATCCTGATCCACCCGATCCAGCAGAACTCGACCCTGTGACCTTCCGCTACTTTGGCGGCATCGACTTCAGCGGCGCCAAGGAGCCGCTGAACAACCTGTGGACGGCCGTCGGCGAGGAGCGCGACGGCCGCCTGTGCATCGTCAGCGTGTGCCCGCACCCGTTTCGCGCGGACCTGGCCGCGTACGTCACCGGCGGCTGGCGGCGCCACGCCCGCGCGGACGACGACGCGCCCGTGCTGTGGGGCGCCGACTTTCCGTTCGGCCTGCCGTCGGAGGCCGTGGCCACCATCGAGGGGCTGCGCGAGCGGTCGTGGCGCGGCGTGGCGTCGTGGTGCGCGGACCGTCCGCCCGACGAGGTGCGCGACGGGCTTACGGCGTTCGGCAAGGCGGGGCGGCGGACGGACACGGGCGGCGCCATGGCCCCGCTGGACCTGCGACTGTACCGCCAGACGGTGGAGGGGATGCGGCTGCTGTGGGAGATGCGCGACGGCGGCGAGGAGGTGAGCATCCTGCCCGTGTTGCCCCGCACCGGCGCGGCCACGACCATCGTGGAGGTGTACCCGTCCGGCGCCGTGAAGGACCTGGGGATCAAAGGCTCGCGCGTGCCCAGCCGCGCGGGCGAGGTGCGCGCGCGGCCGGCGGCGTGGCGGCCGTACCTGTCGTTCGACCATCCGTCGCTGGAGGCCATCGCCTGCACGCTGGAGGACGCGCGCGACGCCTGCATCGCGTGCCTCGTGGCCTACCAGTGCCGCGACGACCTGGACCAGCCCGCCCGCGCCGCCACCGTTCCCGCGGACACCGTGGCGCTGGAGGGATGGATCTACCGCCCCCCCGCGGCCGTGGGCCAGGCGGGCTGATCGCGGGGAACTGCATGCTCACACGGGGCCTGCGGCCAACGGAGTCAACGGTTTTGATCAGTTACCGTTCACCCCGTTGGCCGAAGGCCCCGTGTGGGAATTCTTTTTTGGGTTTCCCTTCAGGATGCGCGGGCGTCGATCCGCTCGCGACGGCGGCGGGCGCGGGCGATCAGGGAGCCGTAGACGGCGGCGTTCACGATCACCACGCCCGCGCCGATGCCGAACTGGATGCCGCGCGTAAGGCCGCGCGGGTAGAGCACGGACACCACGTAGTGCTCGATGAACCCGCCCTCGTAGCCGGCCTGCCCGCCGCGGCGCCGCAGCCCGTTCTCCAGCGGCGTGAGCGGGCAGATCCACCCCGCGAACATGATGAGCGCGCCCCACACGGCACACGGCACGTGGATGCGCCACAGCCGCGGCCAGCGCAGCACCAGCAGCCCGCCGATCCCCGCGAAGATGGCGAACGCGAGGTGCAGCACCAGCACCACGTCGGCCAGCGTGCGCCAGATCACGCCGCGATCGTGTGGCCGATGGTGATGCGGTGGCCGTCGGGCGTGCGGACGGTGAACTCGCGCATGCCCCACGGCTTGGTCTGGATGTGCGACGTGGGCGTGAAGCCGGCGCCCGTGAACCGCGCGAAGAACGCGTCGGCATCGTCCACACGCAGGTAGCCGAACCAGCTGTGGTCGCC
>NZ_DASURI010000590.1:0-2134 GCF_036280135.1 Longimicrobium sp. | reverse complement strand
ACGCACACCTCCGGCCCCGCGCCCCGCCGCCGCAGCGCGTGGCTGATGCGGTTCGCCCGGCGCCCCAGCTCCGCGTACGTCACCCGCTCGCCCTGCCAGACGAGCGCAACGGCGTCCGGCGTCCGCGCCGCCTGCGCGCGGAACAGGGCGTGGACGCACGCGGCGGGGTAGTCCGCGTCCGTGCGGTTCCACGTCCGCAGCACCAGCGCGCGCTCGTCCGCCGGCAGCAGGTCGAGCCGCGCCACGGGACGGTCCTCCCCGGCCGCCATCTCCTCCAGCGCCATCCGCAGGTAGCGCGCGTGGCGCTGCACGGTGGCGCGGTCAAAGAGCGCGGTGGCGTAGTTCAGCCCGCCGGTGATGCGCCCGCCGTCTTCCCACAGGGTGAGCGACAGGTCGAACTTGGCCGTGCGCTGGGCGGTGTCGGCCGCGTCCTCCGCCTGGAGCCCCGGCAGGGCCACGGACTCGCCCAGCGCGTTCTGCCAGGCGAACAGCACCTGGAACAGGGGGTGGTACGCCAGGCTGCGCGCGGGGCGAAGCCGCTCCACCACCTGCTCGAAGGGGATGTCGCGGTGCCGCTGCGCCTCCAGCGCCCCCGCCCGCACCCGTCCCAGCAGCTCCGCCACCGTGGGCCCGCCGGACAGGTCCACGCGCAGCGCCAGCGTCTGCACGAAGAAGCCGATGAGGTCCTCGATCTCCCGCCGGTCGCGTCCCGCCGCGGGGGTGCCGATGACGACGTCCCCCTGCGCGGCCAGCCGGCCCAGCACCACGGCCCACCCCGCCAGCAGGGTCATGAACAGCGTGGTGCCGTGGCGCCGCGACAGGGCCTTGAGGGCCGCCGTAAGCTCCGCGTCCAGCTCGATGGGCAGCGACGCGCCGGCAAAGTCCCGCGTGCGGGGACGCGGGCGGTCCGCGGGCAGCTCCAGCAGCTCCGGCGCGCCCGCCAGGTTCCGCTCCCAGAAGCCGGCCTGCCGCTCCAGCAGGGCGCCGTCCACCACGCGCCGCTGCCACGCCGCGTAGTCCGCGTACTGCACGGCGAGCGGCGGGAGGGGATCGGCCTCGCCCCGGGCAAAGGCGCCGTACAGCGCGCCCAGCTCGCGGGCAAGGACGCCCATGGACCAGCCGTCGCTGACGATGTGGTGCATCGTCACCAGCAGCGCGTGGTCGTCCGCCGCCATCCGCACCAGCCGCCCGCGGACCAGGGGCCCGTCCACCAGGTCGAAAGGCGCGCCGGCCTCGTCCGCCATCAGCCGGCGCAGCCCGTCCTCGGCGTCCGCCGTCCCCTGGAGGTCGTGCTCCACCAGCCGGAACGCGCTCTCCTCCACGGCGGCGATGCGCTGCACGGGCTGGCCGTCCACGGCGGGGAACACGGTCCGCAGCGACTCGTGCCGCGCGACGATGCGGTCCAGCGCCCGCGACAGCGCCGCGCGGTCCAGCTCGCCCCGCAGCCGCAGGCGCAGGGGGATGTTGTAGGCCGCGCCCGTGCCGCCCAGCTGCTCCAGGAACCACAGCCGCTGCTGCGCGAACGACGCGGGAAGGGGCGCGCCGCGGTCCACCGGCACGACGGCCAGGGTCCCGGCCCGCGCCGCCGTCTCCAGCCCGCGGGCAAAGTCCGCCAGCACGGGGCGCTCGAACAGGTCGCCCAGGGCCACGTCCACGTCCAGCGCCTGCCGCACGCGCGAGACCAGGCGCACGGCCAGCAGCGAGTGCCCGCCCAGGTCGAAGAAGTCGTCGCCGCGGCCCACCCGCTCCGCGCCCAGCACCTCGGCCCACACGTCCGCGACGGCTTGCTCGGTGGCGCCGGACGGCGCCTCGTACCCGCGGATGCCGAACGCCTCGCCGTCGGGCGCGGGGAGGGCCCGGCGGTCCACCTTGCCGTTGGGCGTGAGCGGCAGCGCGTCCAGCCGCACGTACGCCGCCGGCACCATGTACGCCGGCAGCCGCTCCGCCAGGTGCGCGCGCAGCGCATCGGCCGACGCCGTCTCGTCCGCGGCCACGTACGCCACGAGCCGCTTGTCCCCGGGCGCGTCTTCCCGGACGAGAACGACGGCCGCGCGCACGCCCGGGTGCTCCGCCAGCCGCGCCTCGATCTCGCCCGGCTCGATGCGGAACCCGCGCACCTTGACCTGGTGGTCCG
>NZ_DASURI010000589.1:0-5197 GCF_036280135.1 Longimicrobium sp. | reverse complement strand
CAGGGCCGGGGCACGGTCCCCCACGACGTCCATCCACCGGGCCTGCGTGAGGACCAGGGACGCCGCCGAATCCTCCAGCATGTACGCCACGCGGTCCGCCGGGTACTCCGGGTCCACGGGGACGTACGCCCCGCCGGCCTTGAGGATGCCGTAGAGTGCCACGACCATCTCCACGGAGCGCTCCATGAGCACGGCCACGGTCCGGTCCGGGCCGATGCCGCGCGCCCGCAGCAGGTTCGCCAGCCGGTTGGCGCGGGCATCCAGCTCCCCGTACGTGATCCGCTCCTGGCCCAAGACGAGTGCCACGGCCTCCGGCGTCCGCGCGGCCTGCGCCTCGAACGCGGCGTGCAGGGGCGCGTCCGGCGCGGGCGTCCGCGGTCCCTCCGTGAGCGCCGCCAGGCCGCGCCGGTCGTCGTCGTCCAGCAGGGGGAGCGCCGACACGGGCGTCTCGGGCCGCTGGAGGGCCGCGTCCAGCAGCACGCCCAGCCCGCGCACGAGCCGCTCGATGGTGGGCGCGTCGAAGAGGTCGACGGCGTACTCCACCATGCCGTGCACCTGCCCGCCCTGCTCCACCACGTTCAGCGTCAGGTCGTACTTGGCCGCTTCGCGCGCCCGCGGCAGGACGCCGATGCCGATCCCCTCGATCTCCGTGGCCTCGCCCCCGGACGCGTTCTGCAGGGCGAACATCACCTGGAACACGGGCGAGTGGCTCAGCGAGCGCTCGGGGTTCAGCTCCTCCACCAGGCGCTCGAACGGCACGTCCTGGTGATCGTACGCGCCCAGCGTGGCCTCGCGCACGCGCTCCAGGAGCGCCACGAACGACGGGTCGCCGCTCACGTCGCCGCGAATGGCGAGCGTGTTGGCGAAGAACCCGATCAGCCCCTCCAGCTCCGGCCGCGTGCGGTTGGCGATGGGCGTGCCCACTACCACGTCTTCCTGTCCGCTCCAGCGCGAAAGGAGCGCCTGGAACGCGGCCAGCATCACCATGAACGGCGTGGCGCCGTTCGCGCGCGCCAGCCTGGCGACACGTTCCGCCATCCCGTCGGGGAAGACGAACCAGAACGCCGCGCCCACGCCCGTGGGCTCCGCCGGGCGCGGACGGTCCGTGGGCAGCTCCAGCAGGGCGGGTGCGCCGGACAGCTGGGCCTTCCACCAGCCCACGAGCGCGTCCAGCGCGGCGCCGCGCAGGGCCTGCCGCTGCCGCAGGGCGTGCTGGCCGTACTGGATGGGGAGGGGCCGCAGGGGCGACGGCTCCCCGCTCGCAAAGGAGCGGTACAGGGTCGTCAGCTCCGCCTGGAACACGCCCAGCGACCAGCCGTCGCTCACCAGGTGGTGCGTGGACCACAGCATCACGTGGTCGTCATCCGCCACGCGCAGCAGGCGCACGCGCAGGAACGGGCCCTCCGCGGGGAACGGCCGCGC
Organism: Longimicrobium sp.; assembly: GCF_036280135.1. Taxonomy (GTDB): domain Bacteria; phylum Gemmatimonadota; class Gemmatimonadetes; order Longimicrobiales; family Longimicrobiaceae; genus Longimicrobium. The sequence continues at coordinate 3,775 of NZ_DASURI010000589.1, read as the reverse complement.
CGCCTCGGCGTCCGCCATGCGGCGAACGACGTCGTCCACGGGCGTGTCCCCTTCGGCGCGCACCTCCTCCGCGCGCAGCCGCAGGGGACGGGCGGGCTGCACCACCTGCACGGGCTCGCCGCCGCGCGTCTCGATGCGGATGCGCAGGGTCTCGTGGCGCCGGACGATCTCGTCCAGCGCGCGCTCCAGCGCCCAGTCGTCCAGTGGGCCGTGGAAGCGCAGGGCCGACGCCATGTTGTACGCCACGCTGGTGCCCAGCTGCATGAGCACCCACAGGCGCTGCTGCGCGAAGCTGAGCGGGTAGACGCCTTCCGGATAGTGCGTGAGTGCGTCAGTGCGTGCGTGCGGGAGTGGCTCACGCTCCGTTTGGGCCCGTGCCGGCATGTCCGACGTCACGGCGTCCGCGGGCGCGAGGGGAGCGGCGGCCGGCATCTCCGCCTCCACGATCGCGGCGAGGGCGGCCACCGTGGGATCCGCGAAGAAGGCCTTGATGGGCACGCGCACGCCCGTCCGGGCGCGGATCCGCGCCAGCACCTGCGTGGCGCGGAGCGAGTGTCCGCCCAGGGCGAAGAAGTCCGCGTCCGGCGCGATCGACGCCGCGTCGATGCCCAGCACCTCCGCCCAGACGGCCGAGATCATCCGCTCCGTGTCCGGCCGCGCCGCGCGGCGGGCCGTATCCGTCCCCTCCGGAGCGGCGGCCGCGGGATGCGGATCGCGCTTGGCCACAACCGGCGCGAGGGGAGCGGTGGCGAGCTCGACCGTCCCGTCCGACCGATAGCGGCCGTTGCCGCCCATGGGGTGCAGCGCTCCATCCGGGCCACGCATGCACACCTCGCCCAGCTCGCCGATGCCGGCCGGGGCCCCCGCCGCCGTCCGCACGACCACGGGCGACGCATTCGACAGGTCATTCTCCGTCACCAGCGACAGGGCGGCGACGGGCAGATCGGGATCAGCCGCGGCTTGGCGGAGCACGCCGGCCACCTGCGCCAGCAGCGCGCGCATGCGGGGCGCGTCGAAGAGGTCTGCGTCGTACACGGCGTTCAGGCCGATGCCGTCCGCCCGCTCCGCCGCGTACAGCGTGAGGTCGAACTTGCTGGCCAGCTCCGCGCCGGCGCCCATGGCCGTCATCCCGCCCGTTTCGCCCTCGTCCGCCGCGGCGGGCCCGTGCTCGCCGTAGTTCAGCAGGTTGAGCATCACCTGGAACACGGGCGTGTGGCCCAGGCTGCGCTCCGGACGCAGGTCCTCCAGGATGCGCTCGAACGGCAGGTCCTGGTGCGCGTACGCCTCCAGCGTCGTCTCGCGGACGCGCCGCAGGAGCCCGCGGAAGGTAGGCTGGCCGGAAAGGTCCGTCCGCAGGGGCAGCGAGTTGAGAAAGAGGCCGATGAGCCCTTCCAGCTCCGGACGCGTGCGCCCGGCGATGGGCGTGCCCACCACCACGTCGTCCTGGCCGCTCCAGCGCGACAGCACCACGTCCAGCGCCGCCAGCAGCACCATGAAGACGGTGGCGCCTTCAGCGCGGGCCAGCTCCGCCAGGGGCGACGCAGCCTCCGCCGGGATCCACGCGGTTTCCGACGCACCGCGGTGCGCCTGGGTCTCCGGCCGCGGACGATCCGTGGGAAGCGCCAGCAGCGGCGGCGCTTCCGCCAGCCGGCCGCGCCAGTACGCCAGCTGCGCGTCCAGCACGGGGCCGCGCAGCCACTCGCGCTGCCACGCCGCGTAGTCCGCGTACTGCACGGGCAGCTCCGGCAGGGGCGACGCTTCCCCACGGCGATACGCCTCGTGCAGGGCGGAGAGCTCGCCCGTGAGCACGCGGATGGACCAGCCGTCGCCGATGGCGTGGTGCAGGTTGAGCAGGAGCAGGTGGTCGTCGTCCGACAGCCGCACGAGCGACACGCGAAAGAGGGGACCCGCCTCCAGGTCGAACGGGTCATTCGCGCTGCGCTCCGCCAGGCGCGCTGCCTCCGCGCGCCGCTCCTCTTGGGACAGCCCCGACAGGTCGGTGTACGGGAGCTCCACGGTCCCCAACGGAGCGATCCGCTGGACGGGAACACCGTCCACCTCCGGGAGCGACGTCCGCAGCGCCTCGTGCCGGCGTACGACCTCCTCCAGGGCGCGGCGCATGGCGTCCACGTCCACGGGACCGCTCAGGTGCTGCACGGAGGGGATGTGATAGACGGGACCGTCGCCCTCCAGGCGGTCCACGAACCACATCCGCTCCTGTGCGAACGACGCGGGCGCCTCGCCGCCGTGCGCGCGGCGGACGATGGGCGGCGGCCCCGCGTCGGCGGCAGAGCGCATCCGGCCGTCCACCTCGGCGGCCATGGCGGCCAGGGTGGGCGACTGGAAGATGGCGCGCAGGGGCATCTCCACGCCCAGCGCGTCGCGCACCCGGCCGATGAGCCGCGTGGCCAGGAGCGAGTGGCCGCCCAGGGCAAAGAAGTCGTCGTGCACCCCGACCGGCGTCTTGAGCAGCGCGGACCAGATCTCGGCCAGCACCGTTTCCGTGGGCGTGCGGGGTTCCGTGCGCGTCTCCACGGGAGCGCTCGTTTCAGGCTCGGGGAGGGCGCGGCGGTCCACCTTGCCGTTGGGCGTCACGGGGAGCGCTCCCATGAAGACCCACGCGGCCGGCACCATGTAGTCCGGCACCTGTCCCCTGAGGTACGCCCGCAACGCGTCGGCGGCGGGCGCGTCACCCTCGGCGACGACGTACGCCACGAGCCGCCGGCCGTCGCCCTCGCCGCGGGGGACGACGACGGTGTCGCGCACGGCGGGATGGGCGCGCAGGGCGGCCTCGATCTCCCCCGGCTCGATGCGGAAGCCGCGGATCTTGACCTGCTGGTCCGCGCGCCCGGCGATCTCGGCCACGCCGTCCGGCCGGTAGCGGCCCAGGTCGCCCGTGCGGTACGCACCCTCCACGAACCGCGCGGCCGTGAGCTCGGGGTCGCCCAGGTAGCCCAGGCCGATGTGCGGGCTGCGCATCCACATCTCGCCCACCTCGCCCACGCCCGCGCGTTCACCAGCGCCGTTGCGGATGAGCACCTGCACGTCCGGGATGCCCACGCCCACGGGGATGATGTCCTTCGCCAGCGCCGACGTGTCGCGCGGGACGACGAAGTGCGCCACGGCGCGCTGCGTCTCCGTACTGCCGTAGTAGTTGACGACCTGCAGGGTGGGCGCGAGGCGGTGCAGCCGGTCCACGTCCGTGCGCGTGAGCACGTCGCCGACGAAAAAGGCGCGGCGCAGCGCGTCGATGGTCCCCGTCTCCGCGTCGGAGGGGACATCCGCGAGCAGCTGGCCCATGGCCGGCGTCAAGTGCGCGACGGTGATGCCCGCGTCGCTCATCCACTGCGCCAGGTACCCCGGCGTGCCGGTCTCGTCCGGGTCCGGCGCCACGACGGAGGCACCCAGCTGCAGGGGCGTAAAAACGTCGCGGTGCAGGGGATCGTGGGCCAGGCCGCTCAGCAGGCTGAAGCGGTCGTCCGCACCCAGCCCAAAGCGCTCCGCCAGCCACGGCGTAAAGTGCGTGAGCGAGCCGTGGCGTCCCATGACCGCCTTGGGCCGGCCCGTGGTGCCGGAGGTGAAGGACAGGTACGCCAGCGAGTCCGGGCCGATCTCCACCCGCGGCGCCTCTACCGCGCCGACGGCGCCAACCGCGTCAGCCCGGGGGCCGAGCGGGATCGTCACACGGACGGTCTCGCGCAGGGCATCCGCGAGCTCCGCCGGCACGTCGCCGGCCGCCACGAGGGGCAGCCACCCGGTGGGCCCCGCGATGCGC
>NZ_DASURI010000588.1:0-16302 GCF_036280135.1 Longimicrobium sp. | reverse complement strand
AGGCGCGCGGCGCCGCGCCGGACTGGGAGCTCACGGTGCCGCGCCGCAAGGTGAGCGTGGAACGCGCGGACATCCAGGTGGACCCGGCGCACGTGCGCGCCTACGCCCGCGCCACGGCCGGCGACGGCATCGCCGCGTTCCGCAGCCCGGACAGCGTGGCGCCGCCGTTCTTTCCCGCGACCTGGGAGCTGGGGCTGGCCCTGGAGATGTTCGCCGGCCTGGAGAACCCGCTGCCGCTGGGACCCATGGTGCACGTAAGCACCGAGATGGTGTGGACGCGCCCCATCCGCCCCGGCGAGTCCGTGCGCTGCCGGGTTGAGCTGGAGCGCGTGGAGCGCGCCAAACGTGGCCTGCGGCTCACCGTGCTCTCCCGCAACTGGATGGGCGCCGGCCAGCTGTGCTGCCAGGGCACGTCCGTCTTCATGCTGCGGATGCGCGGCCCGCGGGACACTGGCGCCCGTGCCCCGGAGCCGCGCGTAGAACCGGCGGAGCCGCGGGCGCCGGACGGCGGATGGGCGGAGCTGGCGCGCTGGGACCTGCCCACCGGCGCCGGCCGCCGCTACGCCCGCGTCTCGGGCGACTACAACCCCATCCACCTGTGGCCGTGGACGGCGCGTCCGTTCGGATTCCGCGCGCCCATCCTGCACGGCTTCGCCACGGCGGCGCGCGCGGCGCACGGCATCATCGAGCAGCGCCTGCACGGCGACGCGGCGGCCCTGCGTCGCATGCGCATCGCCTTTCGCGCGCCGCTCCCCCTGCCCTCCACGGCCGCGCTGCTGGCCAGCGACGCCGCCCCCGACCGCTGGTTCCGCGTCGCCGCCCCCGCCGGCGACACCATCTTTGCCGAGGGCACCTACGGGGCCGCGGTCACGGCTCCCGATTGCTCGTAGCGCACCACGAGGTGTTCGTCGTCAAGCCCGCGCGTTCCCGTGTAGTACACACCCGGCGGGCCGAATGCGCGGGGAAACCCGGGCACCGTGTCCAGGACGGCTTCTCCACCGCCCAGCGGTACACGGACCACTTCTACACCACCGGGCACCGGCTCCTCGGACCACATCGGCAGGAGCCACACGTATCCGTCCGGATCCAGGATCAGGTCCTTGACCCGGGCAGGCGCGGACGGCTCCGCCAGCCGGGTGCCCGGCGGGAGAACGCCCCGCATCCTCTCCGCGTAGTTCTCGATCCGGTCCACCCGCTTCGGAAGCGGCACCCGAATGGTATCCTGCCGCCCGCCCACGGGCGCATGGACCAGCAGGGGCTCCGCGCCATCAGACGCGACCACGCACCTGCCGTTCGTATCCCACAACGGCGACGCGTGCGCCGGCCCCACGCCCATCCTTCCCGTCACCGGCACCAGCCCCAACTGGAGGACCGCGCGGTCCGCGCCCTCGACCCGCATGCGCACCGCCCACGAGGTGAGGCCATCCACCCCGACCTCGCGGCCGGGTCCAGCCTCTTTGGGCCTGCCCGTCGCGGCCGAGCTCAGCGGATCGTAGCCGCCGGCACTGTAGAACAGCGTGTCGCCGGAAAACACGACGCGGGACTGGAACGGCGAGAGCCATCCCTCCCCGGTCCCGTTCACCAGCACCCGGCGAAAGCGACCGTCCGGCGCGAGCTCCTGGACGCGCACGCCGTCAAAGAGCCGCACCCGGTCCGCCGATGCGCTCACCCGCCGCATGCTCCCGCCCTGCACGGACAGGCCCGTAAAGCTCCACTCGCCCGGACCCTTTCCCTCTCTCCCCACGCGGCGGATGATGGACAGGTCCGGCCGCAGCATCCACAGCGCAGCGCGCCCCGTCTCCAGCACGTAGACGATGCTGTCGGTAACCGCGATGCCCCCTGACAGGACGCCGGTCATCGCCTCCTCGTCCGAATCTCCAAAGACGGCGGTCGAGTGATAATCGCCCGCCCAGCGCGTGCCTTCCGGCCGCGAGACACACGCCGCCGCGACCGGACGCATACCGTCGGCGGAAGGAGCCGGGGTTCGGTCACATGCGCCGAGCAGCAGCAATGCGAGCAGGGCGAAAGCTCTCATCGAACAGGTTGGCGCGGGATGCCGCTCATTCGGGAAAACGGGCTCCACCTCACACGTCCAGTCCCAGCGCCGCGGCCGCTTCGGCGACTGCGGGATGATCCATCGTCAGCACCTCGGGACCGCCCCACTCCATCTCGTCCATCCCCACGCAGTCCAGGAACAGCACGGCGGCGTGCCAGTCGCCATGCAGCGCCGACCACCAGACAAAGCCGGGCACCGAGTCCGGGTGCTGGTAGATGCGACGCGCCGCCGCCTGCGTGACGGCACGGTCGCGCGAGCACATCTCGTCCGCACGCACACCAAGGCGCGCCAGCACGTCGCCCTCGCAGCAGTCCGGCACGGCATCGGCCACGCGCGGCGGCAGGCGCACACTCACGACGGCGCGCGGCAGACCCATGGGACCCAGCAGGTCTTCCGGGTAGATGCCATGGCGGCGCGCCGGGTCGTCGGGATGGGCCTTGAGCCCGCGCAGCACTTCCGCCAGTGCGTGCGCGGGCGACTGAGCCAGGTACAGCACGGACGGACTTCCGCGCAGGTCGAAGCGCCCGTAGTTCTGCCGGTGCGGCGGCGCCACCGACCGGCATGAAAACGGCGCCCCCTCGGGCGCCGCGCGGTCCCACGGAAAGGCCCGCCACAGCACCCCGTGCGCGATGCTGCGGCGCGGCGTGTCCATGCTCAGCCGAAGGCGCCGCTGGTTTGCGCCTCGATGGCCATGAGCACCTCGGGCAGGCGTCCCTGGCGCAGCAGGACCATGGGCGGCTCCCCGCCCAGGTCGGGGTTGGCCCCGAACAGCCACCGGTTGATGCTGGCCGGGTTGTAGAAGTCGGCCATGCGCGAGACTGCGGTGGCCAGGTCGCGCAGCAGCCACGCGTTCTCGGCGTGCGCGGCGCGGCCCTGCGCCCAGCGCGACACCTGGCTGCGGTTCACGCCCATGGCCTCGGCGAGGGCCGAGTCGGTGGCGAAGCCCTTACGCGCCTCCAGGTAGTACGCCCGCTGGATGCAAACGTCGGGATCGACGTTTTGCAGGTTGACCCACTCGGCGTCGCGGGCCTGCTTGCCGGGCCGGGGCGGGCGCCGGTGCAGCGGCACCACGTTGCCGGCGCCCCGCAGCGCCGGCCTGAACGGGATGGGGTTGCTCATGTCGGGCACCTCGTCGGGACCGGGCTGCCCCGAGGGCAGCTTTCTCTGGGGGACCATGACGTTCCTCCTCGCGCAACAATCGTGTGCTTCAGTCTAATCAAATCTCCAGTATTTTCAAGTCCTCCCGCATCGTCCACCATGACCACCACACGCAACAAACGCGACGCATGTGAGCGGATCGACCACGCCTGTCCCCATCGGCTCGCCCGCACCTGGATCGGTGACGAAGCACCGCGCACCTGCTGGATTTCATCATCCGCAGCGACGTGACGCAGCCGTCCCCATGGGAGCGAAGGGCGATCGGGCGATTTTTGTGATCACCCATTTCCCGTCGCCCAAGCCTGTTTCCGCGCCGATGCGGCCATGGGCGGTCCGTCCACAATGGATTAGCGGCGAAAAAACGGGCCCCGAGCAGTAGCCCGGAGCCGGTTCGCTTCGGGCCGAGGGAGCCCGCCCCGCTGTCATCACATCGTCACGGATACAGGTTCTGCACGCGCCAGCCGTCACCGTCGCGGTCAAAGCGCTCGCGCTCGTGCAGGCGGCTGGGGCGCCCCTGCCAGAACTCGATGCGCCGCGGCACCACGCGGAACCCCGACCAGAACGGCGGGCGCGGGATCGCATCGCCCGTGAACTTCGTCTCGTACTCCTGCACGCGCGCCATCAGCTCGTCGTACGACTGCAGCGGCTGGCTCTGCCGCGACGCCCACGCGCCGATGCGGCTGCCGCGGGCGCGCGAGGCGTAGTACTCGTCGGCCTCGGCGTCGGTGACGGGGTGCACGTCGCCCTCGATGCGCACCTGCAGCTCCAGCGGCTGCCAGAACAGGCACAGCGCCGCGTGCGGGTTGGCCGTGAGCTCGCGCGCCTTGCGGCTCTCCAGGTTGGTGTAGAACACGAACCCCTGCTCGTCGAAGCCCTTGAGCAGCACCATGCGCACGGACGGCCGGCCCTCCTCGTCCGCCGTGGCGAGGGCCATGGCCGTGGGCTCGGCGACCCGGGCGTCCATGGCGCGCTGCATCCACTCGCCAAAGCGGGCGAACGGCTCGGCGTGCGCGGCCCGGCGGATGGCTTCTTCCATTGCTCCGCTCATCACGCCCCGCCGGTCGCGGGCTGGATGGGCACGGAGACGCGCGTGTTCTCCCACTCCATCACCAGCCCCGTCCCGGGCACCAGGCTGATGGTGAACTGCTCCACGGGCGCGGCCGTGCGCTCCACCTTCATGGGGATGCGGGTCAGGTCCTGCGCCGGGTCGTACTGCGTGCCCCACTGCCCCGTCTGCTTGTTGACGATCAGCTGCCACGCCTGCTCGCCCGGCAGCGTGTACAGCGTGTAGGTGCCGGCGGGAACGAGCGTTTCGCCGATGCGCACGTCGCGCGGCGTGACGAACGTGGTCGCGGCGTTCGCTCCCGTGCGCCACACGCGCCCGTACGGCACCAGCCCGCCCATGATGGTGCGTCCGCGCATGTACGGACGCCCGTAGTCCACGTAGATGCGCTCGCCCGCGAACGCCATCTCCGCCGTGTCGCGCGGCGAGGCCGGCTGCTGCGGGGTGCCCTGCGGCTGGGCCTGCGCCTGGGGCTGCGCGGCGGGCGCGGCCTGCGTGTCGGGCGCCGGCTCGGCGTCGGGCGCGGGTTCGGGCGAGCAGGCGCCGAGGGAAAGGACGGCAGCGGCGGCCAGCGCCGCGCGGGAGAACGGGGTGATGCGCTTCATGTTCGTATCCACCTCGCCGGATGTTCGGATGTGACCGGATGCATGGGATTGTACCCGCCCGCGCGTGCCCCCGGCAAGCCGCGCGGAGAGCGGTGCAGGATCCGGAGGCGATGATCCAGCAGATGAGCGGAGCCGCAGCCTGAGCGGACGCCGACGCGCGGCGGCATCGGCCGACCGGTCAGCCGGGCACGAGCCGTCCACCGCGCCCCGGGGCTCGTGGAAGTGTACGCCCTCTCCCGCGCAGTTTGCGGGAGAGGGACGCGAGGAACGAGCGGGGTGAGGGCCCCCGTTGGCGATCCGGCACGGAGCACGCATCTTGGATCGCATGATCTACATCGCCGACGAGCCCGAGGACGCCGGGCTGGATGACTGGTTCCCCCTGGGCGACGGCACGGCCGACACCGAGGCCGACGTCCACTGCCCCTACTGCGGCGAGTCCGTCGTCATCGGGCTGGACCCCGGCAGCGGGCCGCGGCAGGAGTACGTGGAAGACTGCCAGGTTTGCTGCCGGCCCTGGCAGGTGAGCGTGACGTACGCGTCCGACGGCTCCGCGCTCGTGGAAGTGGACGCATCGGACGACGGATGGGACGACTAGGATGGTTCGCGACGGGAGGACGAGGATGACGAGGAGACGCGCATGAAGCTGCTTGTGATTCGCCACGCCATCGCCGAGGACCGCGACGCGTTCGCCGTCACGGGACAGCCGGACGGCAACCGCCCCCTGACGGACGAGGGCCGCAAGAAGATGAAGGGCGTCGTGCGCGGCCTGGCGCGCGTGGTGCCCCGGATCGACGTGCTGGCCGCGTCGCCCCTGCTGCGCGCGACGCAGACGGCCGACCTCGTGTCCAAGGGCTACGGCGGGCTGGAGATGCAGACGGTGGACGAGCTGTCGCCCGAGCGCCGGCCGGACGAGCTGCTGGGCTGGCTGCGCACGCACCAGCTGGGCGACACGGTGGCCATCGTGGGCCACGAGCCGCACCTGGGCTTCCTGGCCGGCTGGCTGCTGACGGGGCGCAACGACTCGTTCGTGGACTTCAAGAAGGGCGGCGCCGTGCTGCTGGAGTTCGACGATCCGCCGTCCGGCGGCAACGCCGTGCTCGCGTGGGCCATGCCGCCGCGGCTGCTGCGCTGGCTGGGCAAGGACGCATGAAGGGCGGCGCCGCGCTGCTGGAGCTGTCCGCGCCGCGCGCCGCGCGGTGGCTGGCCCTCCAGTTCCTGGCCGAGGCCCGCGCCGCCCGCGCCCGCCTGGACCAGCCGGACGACGCCGAGGCCCTGCACGACTTCCGCGTGGCCATCCGCCGCCTGCGCAGCACCGTTCGCGCGTACGCCGCGCACCTGGAGGACGGCATTGGCCGCAAGGACCGGCGGCGCCTGCGCAAACTGGCCCACGCCACGGGTGGCGCGCGCGACGGCGAGGTGATGATCGCGTGGATGGACGCCCGCCGCGGCGACCTGTCCGGCGAGCAGGCGCCCGGCCTGGAATGGCTCCTGGCCCGCCTGCGCAAGCGGCAGGAAAAGCTGGATGCCGGCCTGCGCGAGGAGGTGGCGCACGACTTCTCGCGCGAGGACGAGCGGCTGGCGCGGCGGCTGGAGTGGTATCCCGCGCGCGTGCAGGCGGAGACGCCCCGCGAGGGGCCGCGGATGGGCGGCACCGTGGCGGACCTCGTCGCGCAGCACGCTGAGGCGCTGCGGAGCGCGCTGGCCGCCGTCACGTCGGTGGAGGACCAGGAGCGGGCGCACGAGGGGCGCATCGAGGCCAAGCGCCTGCGCTACCTGCTGGAGCCGTTCGCCGACGACAACGATGCCGCGCGCGCCATCGTCAAGCAGATCAAGAAGCTGCAGGACCTGCTGGGCGAGATGCACGACGCCCACGTGGCCCGCCAGCTCCTCGCCGCCGAGCGCGCCGCCGCGGAAAAAGCCGGTGAATCCGATGCGTTCCCCGGCCTGGACGCCCTGGCCCACGCCGCGGGTCGCGAGGTGGAGCGGCTGTACGGCGACGCGGAGGGCGGATGGCTGGGCGGCCGCGCGGACGGCTTCTTCGAGGAGGTGGATGCGCTCGTGCGGCAGTTCCGCGGCGGGGCGGAGAACGTGGAGATCGAGCGCAAGTTCCTGCTCCACCGGATGCCGAAGCTGCCCAAGGGCGCGCTCAAGACGGACCTCGCGCAGGGCTACCTGCCGGGCGCGCGGCTGCAGGAGCGCGTGCGCCGCGTTCGCCGCCGGGGCGAGCCGGCGCGCTACTACCGCACGGTCAAGCTGGGGACCGGCATCAGCCGCGTGGAGGTGGAGGAGGAGTGTGACGAATCCACCTTCCGCCGCCTGTGGCCGCTGACGAAGGGCCGGCGCGTGCGCAAGCTGCGCTACCGCGTGGCGGACGGCGACCTGACGTGGGAGATCGACCGGTTCCGTGATCGCGATCTGGTCCTGGCGGAGATCGAGCTCCCGTCCGAGGACCACCTCGTCACCCCGCCCGACTGGCTGCGCGACCACGTCGTCCGCGACGTGACGGGTGAGGACGAGTACGTGAACATCAACCTGGCGAAATAACCCTCACCCGCTCGCTGTCGCTCGCACCCTCTCCCGCAAACTGCGCGGGAGAGGGTGTATACTTCCACGAGCCCCGGGACGCGGTGGATGGCACCTGCCCGGCGGACCGATCCCTCGGCCCGCGCGGCGCACGCCTCCCGCCGGGTGGCGGCCCGTGTTGGCGGTTGAAGCCCTGTTCGCAGAGCGCGTCGGCGCGAGACCGGGCTTACCGCTGTCCCAGCGGCGGATTTATCCGCTCCGTCGCGGGCTCGGCGTCCGACCATCTCCGCCCAGACTGGCGTCTGCTCCGTCGGCTCGAGCCCTGCCATCGCCCCCGAAACGGAACCCGCGCGCGCGTGGATCGTACCACGTTCGCGGTCCCTTCATCCGCCAGAACCGTCATCCTTCCCGATCCACGGATCTCGTTGTCCATGCATCGCTTCCATGCCCTGCCCCTCGCCGTGCTCGCGCTGGCCGCGTGCGCGTCCACGCAGACGCCCGCGCCGTCGTCCGACGCGCCGACCGAGGCGGCCGCATCCGCCGCGCAGCCGCGGGTGGACCTGCGAGGCGACACGGCCGTGGTCCGGGGCACGCTGCCCAACGGGCTCACCTACTACGTGCGCCGCAACGCCGAGCCGCGCGCCCGCGCCGAGCTGCGCCTGGTGGTGAACGCCGGCTCCGTCCTCGAGGACGCCGACCAGCGCGGGCTGGCGCACTTCCTGGAGCACATGGCGTTCAACGGCACGCGGCGCTTCCAGGAGCACGAGATCGTCAACTACCTGGAGCGCGTGGGCATGCGGTTCGGGCCGGACGTCAACGCGTACACGAGCTTCGACGAGACCGTGTACATGCTGCAGCTGCCCACCGACAGCGCGGGCGTGCTGGACACGGGGCTGCAGATCCTGCGTGACTGGGCCACGGACATCAGCCTGGACTCCGCCGAGATCGAGGCGGAGCGCGGCGTGGTGATGGAGGAGTGGCGCCTGAGCCGCGGCGCCGGCGGCCGTGTGTCGGATCGCCAGTTCCCCTTCCTGTTCGCCGGGTCGCGCTACGCCGAGCGCCTGCCCATCGGCGACACGTCCACGCTGCGGACGTTCCGGCCCGCCACGCTGCGGCGCTTCTACGAGCGCTGGTACCGGCCGGAGCTGATGGCCGTCGTGGCCGTGGGCGACTTTGATCCGCGGGAGATCGAGGCCCGCATCCGCGAGGAGTTCGGCGGCATCCCGGCGTCCGCGCAGCCCGTGGACCGGCCGGAGACCACCCTGCCCTTCCCCGACAGCACGCGGTACATGGTGACGGTGGACCCGGAGCTGCCGCGCGGGCAGGTGAGCATCAACTGGATGATCCCGGATCGGCCGGACACCGCCGTGGCGGACGTGCGGCGCGGCATCGTCGAGGGCATCTACGCGGGGATGCTGGGCGACCGGATGAACGAGATCACCCTGCGCCCCGACGCGCCGTTCCTGGACGTGGGCTCGTACCAGGGCGCCTCGCTGCGTCCCCTGGAGACGTTCGTCCTCACGGCGTCCGTGGCCGAGGGCGGCACCGAGCGCGGACTGGCCGGCCTGACGACCGAGGTGGAGCGCGCCGCCCGCCACGGCTTCACGGCCGCGGAGCTGGAGCGGGAGAAGGCGGACCTCCTGCGCCTGTGGGAGCAGATCTACGCCGAGCGGGCCAAGACCACGTCGGGCCAGTTCGCCAGCCAGTACGCGGAGCACTTTCTTCGCGGGGGCGTGCTGCGCACCGTGGAGGACGACTACGCCCTGCAGACGGCGCTCGTCCCCGCCATCACCCTGGACGAGGTGAACGCGGCCGCGCGCCGCATCGCCGCGCACCGCGACCGCGCCGTGCTCGTGACGGGGCCCGCGCGCGAGGGGCTGGCGCAGCCCACGGAGGCGCGGCTGGCGCTCGTGGCCGACAGCGTGGCGCGCGCCCCGCTGGACCCGTGGACGGAGACGCTGTCCGACGCGCCCCTGCTGGCCCGCGCGCCCACGCCGGGACGCGTGGTGGAGGTCGATTCCGTGACGGACGTGGGCGTGATCCGCTGGACGCTTTCCAACGGCGCGCGGGTGGTGCTCAAGCCCACGGACTTCAAGGACGACGAGATCCTGTTCGCCGCCACCAGCCAGGGCGGGCTCTCGCTGCTCCCCGACAGCCTGTACCGCTACGGGCAGACGGCCACGGCCGCCGTGCAGCTGGGCGGCGTGGGCGAGCTGTCGCTGACGGACCTGCAGAAGCGGCTCACGGGCAAGGCCGCGTCCGTGGGCAGCAACGTCAGCGAGTACTCCGAGGGGATGAACGGCTTCGCGGCCCCGCGCGACGTGGAGACGCTCTTTCAGCTGGTGCACCTGTACTTCACGCAGCCGCGGCGCGACACGGCCTCGTGGACGGCGTACCTGCAGCGCGGCCGCGAGGCCCTGCGCAACCGCGGCGTGACGCCCGAGTCGGCGTTCGGCGACACGCTCAACGCCATCCTCTCGCAGAACCACGTGCGCGCGCGGCCGTTCACCACGGCCACGTTCGACTCGCTGGACATCGACCGCTCCCTCGCCATCTACCGCGAGCGGTTCGCCGACGCGGGCGACTTCACCTTCTACTTCGTGGGCCGCTTCGACCCCGACTCGCTGCGGCCCCTGGCGGAGACGTACCTGGCGTCGCTGCCGGGCACGGGATCCGGCGAGCGCTGGCGCGACATCGGCATCCGGCCGCCGGCGGGCGTCGTGCGGCGGACGGTGCGGCGCGGCGTGGAGCCCAAGGCGCGCACGGCCCTCGTCTTTACGGGCCCGGCGGAGTTCTCGCGCGAGGCCACGGCCGAGATCAGCGGGCTGGCGCAGGCGCTGGAGATCCGGCTGCGCGAGCGGCTGCGCGAGGACCTGGGCGGCACGTACGGCGTGGGCGTGTCCGGCGGCGTGGAGCGCGACCCGTACGCGCGGTACTCGTTCATCGTGAACTTTGGCTCCGCGCCGGAGCGCGTGGACGAGCTCACGGGCGTGGTGTTCGCCGTGCTGGACAGCGTACGCGCGGCGGGGCCCACGCAGGAGGAGGTGGACAAGGTGCGCGAGGCCGCCCGCCGGTCGCGCGAGACGGCGCTGCGGGAGAACGACTTCTGGCTGGGCCGGCTGCTGAGCTACGACCGCATGGGCTGGGACATCCGGATGATCGACGACGAGCCGCTCTCCGCCGGCCTCACGGTGGAGCGCCTGCGCGACGCCGCCCGTCGCTATTTGGACCGCTCGCGCTACGTGCAGGTGTCGCTCGTCCCCGAGAACGGCCCGGCCGCCGGCGGAGGCGACGCCCAGCAGTAGACGGTGGATGCGGCGGATCGGCGGATGTGGATCGGCGGATGTGGATCGGCGGATGAGGTGATCGGACGGCGGACTAGGCCGATGCGGATCGGCAGAGGCGGATCGGCGGATGATGGGCCAGGGCGAAGGGTGAGACCGGGAGGGGGCGGCGGCGTCCCAGCCCCGGCGATTGAAATCGCGGCACCGAAAACGTGATGTCGGCCTGCGCCGACGGCTCCTGCCGCACGCGGAGTGAGTGCACCGAGGCGCGGTCCGCGACGCCAGGAGCGAATGAATTCGCCGCTGGAAAGGCACGAAGTCCGCCTGCGCGGACTGCCCCAGGCGGACCGGATGTCGTGCACCGGCGCGCGGTTCACGTAGTTGAAGCCTCGCGCAGTTTGCGAGGCTTTCCGCTGTCGTTGCGGCGACTTCAGTCGCTCCGTCGCGAGCCGCGCAATCAGAAACGGAAGAGGGCGCACGGCATCCAGCCCGTGCGCCCTCTCCTGTCATCCATCCGGCATCCATCGCATACCCGGCGCTAGTCCAGCCGCCGCTCCTCGACCGCCTCCTCCAGGATCTCCACCAGCACGGCGGTCACGTTGTCGCGGCCGCCGCGCTCGTTGGCCTGGCGGATGAGCTCGGCCAGGCGGTCCTCCAGGCGAATCTCCAGGCGCAGCACCTTGGCGATCATCCGGTCCGTCAGCATCCCCGTGAGCCCGTCCGTGCACAGCAGCAGTCGGTCGCCCGGCAGCAGCGTCCCGGAGAGCACGTCGGGCTCGTCGGTGGAATCGGCCCCCAACGCGCGGGTCAGGATGTGCGACAGGCGATGCCGCCGCGCGCCCTGCGCCGTCAATCGCCCCTCGTCCACTTCGCGCTGCACCCACGTGTGGTCGCGCGTGATCTGCGTCAGCTCACCGTTCCGCATCAGGTACGCGCGGCTGTCGCCGATGTGGCCCAGGCGGTAGGTGCCGTCCGCGCACAGCACGACGGCCGTGACCGTGGTGCCCATCCCCCTGGTGGACGGGTTCTCCAGCACGTGCCGCTCGATGGCGGCGTCCGCCAGCTTGAGCGCCTCCACCATCCGCTCCAGCAGGGCGTCGGCCTGGAGCCCCTGGTCGATGCCCTCGCGCAGCAGGGTGCCCACGGCGTCCGTGGCCAGCATGCTGGCGATCTCCCCCGCGGCGTGGCCGCCCATCCCGTCGGCCACCAGGAAGATGCCGCGCTCGGCATCCACCAGGAGCGAATCCTCGTTCCCCCGGCGCACGCGCCCCACGTGGGTGGCGCCGGCGGCCTGCCAGCGCAGCTTCACGGCGCGGCGGCGAGCGCCAGGAGGGCCGTGGCGGCCGGGTGATCCACGTTCATCACCGTGCCCGTGCTGCGGGCGTAGTTGGTGTAGATGATCATGCCGATCACGGCCGCCAGGATCAGGATGAGCAGCACCAGCCACAGGGGGAACCGCGCGCCGGAGCGCTCCTCGCGCAGGGTGCGCGGCGCCTCGGGCGCCACGTACCCGGCCTTGGCGGATTCCACGTCCGCCCCTTCGGCCTCGCGGAACTGCAGCTGCACGCCGCCCAGGCGCACGGTGGCGCCGTACGGGAGCGGCGTGGGCACGTTGGGGGCCAGCTTGACGCCCTCCACGGCCGTGCCGTTGATGGACTGCAGGTCCGTGATGCGCCACGCGCCCAGGTCGTACTCCAGCCGGGCGTGCTGGGCGCTGACGGAGTCGTCGTCCACCACCACGTCGCACCCCGCGGCGCGTCCCACGGTCACGACGGGAGAGGGAACGGGCAGCTCTTCGCCGTAGCGCGGACCGGCCATCAGGGCCAGGCTGGCGAGGTGCCCCGGGCGCCCGGACGGTGCGAGGCTGCTCATGCGCGGGTCTCCTTTGGGGAACGGGTTGCGGCAAAACGGGTTGCGCGGGCGCGGAACGTATCGCGCCGCCGGGCGTCCATGCAAGTCGCAGGCGCGCACGCGTGACTTGACCGCACGCCGTGCGGCCTGTACCATTTGGGCCGCCGGACCTCCCTCTCCCGCCGCGCGCTCCCCGTGATCCGCATCCTCCTCGTCCTGCTGACGCTGCTGGCCGCGCCCGCGTTTGCCCAATCGGCGGACTCGGTGTCGCTGGACGGTGCCTGGCGCTTTCACGCGGGCGACGCCACCGCGTGGGCGTCGCCGTCGCTGGACGACCGCGCGTGGACCACGCTGCGGGTGCCCGCGCCGTGGGAGGACGGGATCGGCGACTACAACGGCTACGGCTGGTACCGTCGCGAGGTGCGGCTGCCGGACGGGCTGCGCGGGGCGCCCCTGGGCCTTCGCTTCGGCACCGTGGGCGACGCGTTCGAGGTGTACTGGAACGGCGTCCGGGTGGGCACGCGCGGCGGGATGCCGCCGGACTTCATGGAAGGCGTGGTGCTGCGCCCGTTCTTCATCCCCGACTCGGTGCTGGACCGGGCCGTGGACGGGCGGCACGTGGTGGCCGTGCGCGTCTACAACGCCTACGCCTACGGCGGGCTCATGACGCCCGTCCTCGTGGCGCGCTACGACACGCTGGCGTCGCGCCGCTCGCCGCGCTCGGTGGTCGTCGGCGGGCTGGTGTCGTTCTTCCTGGCCATCGGCGTGTACCACCTGGCGTTCTGGCTGCGCCGGCGCGCCGCGCGCGAGAACCTGCTGTTCGCGGCCGTGTGCCTGTGCGTGTGCGTGTACGGCTCCACCTACGCCGAGCCCGTGCAGGGAGCGCTCATCCCCGTCATGCACCCGTACCGCGTGGGGCTGCTGTCGCTGCTGGCGGGCGGCCCGGCGTACGTGGCGCTCGTCAACCGGCTCTTTGGCCTGCGGGGCGGACGGCGGACGCGGCTGGTGCACGGGGCCTTCGCGGCGGCCTTTGCCGTGGGCCTGGTGCTGCCCCTGCCGCGGCTGGCGGAGTTCAACCAGTGGATCGACGGCGCGCTGGTGATGGGCCTGGTCACCGTCGTCGTCCGGGCGTGGAAGGCGTCGCGCCCCGGCTCGGGCACGCCGGCGCCGCACGCGCGCACGCTGCTGCTGGGGACGGCGGCGTTCTCCGTCTCGCTCGCGTACGACCTGCTGAGCGAGTACTTCGCCTTCATCCCCGTTGCCCGCGTGCTGCCGGGGCTGCCGGGGGTGTTCTGGATCGGCTTCTTCGTGTTCCTGATGGCCGTGGGCACGGCCACGGCGGGCCAGTGGGCGCTCACGGAGGTGGCCGCCCTGGTGGACCCGCTGACGGAGCTGTCGCGGCGGCACGTGCTGGAGGATGCCCTGCGGCGCGAGTCGGGCCGGCTGCGGCGCACGGGCGGGTCGCTGGCGCTGGTGATGATCGACCTGGACCACTTCAAGCGCATCAACGACACGCACGGCCACCGCGTGGGCGACCAGGTGCTGGCGCGCGTGGGGCGGCTGCTGCGCTCCAGCGCCCGTAACCTGGACCTGCCGGCGCGCTTTGGCGGCGAGGAGTTCGCCGTGCTGCTGTACGACACGGACCTGGCGGGCGCGCTGGCGTTCTGCGAGCGGTTCCGGGCCAACCTGGCGGAGATGCGCGTGCCCGTGGCGGGCGGCGCGGCCGTGCAGGTGACGGCCAGCATGGGCGTGTCCGTGGGCTCGGACCTGGTGGATCCCGACGCGCTGGTGGAGGTGGCGGACCGCGCCCTGTACCAGGCCAAGGGCGAGGGCCGAGACCGGCTGGTCTCCGCCCGCGTGGAGGGCCCGGACCGGGTGATGGAGTACGTGCCGCGCCCGGGACTGCAGGGAATAGGGAACAGGGAATAGGGAATAGCCTGCGGGTCCGCGCGCGGCGTCAGGCTCTCCTGGGCGATTCGGCCCCTTCTCCGGCTTCAGGAGGAGGGGCTTTCTGCATCCGCACCTGCGAGATGGCAGATGCCGTTCAACCTCCCCCAGGGTTTTTGGGGGAGGTGCGAGCCTGGGCGAGCGGAGGGGGCGCCCCGCGCGGGCCCGGCCGAATCGCGCGATGCCGTCCCTGGCAGATCCCCGCACCGCATCCGTCGCCGCACGTGAAACGCATCCGCCTCCGCGCCCGTATCCGGCCGGGCACCGGATGCGGCGCGCGGGCGGGCGATCCGGCGTGGGAGGCCGCGTGGCGTGTCCGTTGCGCGGCACTCCACGGGCCCTTACTCTGGACGCCCGAAAGCGCGAGCACCGGCCGCAGAACCTCGAACCCGACCTCGATCCTTGGCGACGACGACCACCGGCAAGCGCCCCCTGCTCTCCGCCGGCAACCTGATGAACGCGCTGCTGGTGTTCGTGCCCGTGGCGATGCTCATGGAGTGGGTGTTCCACTCGCCGCCCATGTGGATCTTCGTCATCTCCTGCCTGGGCGTGATCCCCTTGGCCGGGATGATGGGCCACGCCACCGAGGAGATCGCCGAGCGCGTGGGCGAGGGCGTGGGCGGCCTGCTGAACGCCACCTTCGGCAACGCGGCGGAGCTCATCATCGCCATCGTGGCCCTGCGCGCCGGCCTGTTCGACCTGGTCAAGGCGTCCATCACCGGCTCCATCATCGGCAACGTGCTGCTGGTGTTCGGCCTGAGCGCCATGGTGGGCGGCTTCAAGTTCGAGACGCAGCGCTTCAACCGCACGGCCGCGGGCGTGGGCACCACGCTGCTGGTGCTGAGCGCCGTGGGCCTGGTGGTGCCCGCCGTGTTCCACAGCATCGTGGGCAACTCGGCGCCTGGCGCGGAGCGCAACCTGAGCCTGGAGATCGCCGTCGTGCTGATGGCGACGTACATCGCCAGCCTCTTCTTTACCCTGCGCACGCACAAGCACCTGTACATGGGCGACGCGGGCGCCGAGGAGCCGGAGGGCGCGTACGTGGACCACGCGCCCCTGGGCCGCAGCATCGGCATGCTGGTGCTGGCGACCATCGGCGTGGCGGTGATGGCCGAGTTCCTCGTGGGCGCCGCCGAGGCCACGGCCGAGATGCTGGGCTGGAGCGAGATCTTCGTGGGCGTGATCGTCGTGGCCATCATCGGCAACGCGGCCGAGCACTCCACGGCCATCATCATGGCGGCCAAGAACAAGATGGACGCGGCCATCAACATCGCCGTGGGCTCGTCCATCCAGGTGGCGCTGTTCGTGGCGCCGCTGCTGCTGTTCCTGAGCTACTTCATCGCGCCGCGCCCCATGGACCTCATCTTCACGCCTTTCGAGGTGCTGGCGGTGGGGGTGTGCGTGGGGATCATGGCGCTGGTGGCCAGCGACGGCGAGACCAACTGGATGGAGGGCCTGCAGCTGCTGGCCGTGTACATCATCCTGGGCATCGCGTTCTACTTCCTGCCCCACGGCGGCCCCGAGGCGGCGGAGGCAGCGACGGCCGTCGGCGCGGCGGCGGGCGGGCACTGAGCCAAAAGCAACTGCATTCTCACGCAGAGCCGCAGAGGTCGCAGAGTACTTCGTCGCGCGATGAAGTACTCCGCGGCCTCTGCGGCTCTGCGTGAGAAAATGTGGTTGAAGTTGCGCGGAGGCGACGTTTTGGCGACGTTTACGGGCTTCGGACCGAAATCTCCATCCCCCGATCGGTAGTCCCGCGATGTCGTCACCACCCCCAGGATTGAACGCGACCGAGTACGATGCCGTGGTGATCGG
>NZ_DASURI010000587.1:0-7242 GCF_036280135.1 Longimicrobium sp. | reverse complement strand
CGGAGAGTGAAGGTGATCGTCCCGGCAATCCAGCCCGCGCACTTGGCCCCGCTGCCGGACGGGACTGTCACTGAACGAACACCTCACTACGCGTACAAACCGTGAGGGCGAGGTGCATTTAGTTGGCACAGATGGGGGGAGGGGGCCCTCGGCGGGCGAGACACACTCCGGCAGCGTGCAGGAGCCCAGCGCCCCCGGCGCGAAGCCCGGATGTCCGCGCCGAAGTTCTCCCTTCCCCCAGGCCGTTTATGGGGGAAGGGTCGGGGATGGGGGGCGCTCGCCCGCCGGCGGACCCCCATCACCGTGCACGGGTCTGCGTTCCCTCGTCCCCTACTCCCCCAGCCGCGGCAGCACCTGCTCGCCGAACACGTCGATGAAGCGCTCCTGCTCCTCCACGTGCACGCAGTGGATGTTGATCTCCTCGAAGCCCATCTCCACGTCGCCCCGCAGCCATTCCAGGTGCTGCTCCACGTCCGCGGAGATGCGCATCTTCTCCTTGACGTCCGCCGGGCTGATGGCCTCGCCGATGGCGTCGAACTGGGAGGGCAGCCGCAGGTCGCTCAGCACGGGGCTGGGAAGCTTCACCGTGCGCCACTGCTCCCACGCCCCCCGCAGCGCCTCCTCGTCCGTCCTGGCGAAGCTCAGCTGCGCCTGCAGAAAGATGGGCTTTCCCTCCCCGCCGCCGCGCCGGAACGCGTCGATGGTCTTCTGCATCGACTCGCGCGTGCCCGCGACGGTGATCAACCCATCGGCCCACTGCCCCATCCACTCCGCCGTCTCGGGGCTGAGCGCGGCGCCCACGATCTTCGGCGGCTCCTTGGGCCGATCGTAGAGGTAGGCTTCCTCCACCACCACGTGGCCGCGATGCGTGACCGTTTCGCCCGCCCACAGCGCGCGAATGATGTCGCACGCCTCGCGCAGGCGGGCGTTGCGGTCGGCCTTCACGGGCCAGCGCTGTCCCACGATGCCCTCGTTGAGCAGCTCGCCGCTGCCGGGCGCGATCCAGAACCGGCCGGGGTACATCTCCGCCAGCGTGGCCGCCGCCTGCGCGATGATGGCCGGGTTGTAGCGCCATCCGCCCGGCACCGTCACCACGCCGAACGAGAGCGACGTGGCCTGCAGCGCCGCGCCCAGCCAGCTCCACGCGAACCCGCTGTGCCCCTGCCGCTCGCCCCACGGGTAGAAATGGTCCGAGCACATGGCGCTCTGGAACCCCGCCTGGTCCGCCCGCCGGGCCAGACGCAGCAGGTGGCTGGGCGCGTACTGCTCGTGGCTGCAATGGTACCCGATGCGCGCCATCAGCGGCTGCCCATCTTGCCGGTGATGGCCAGCGTCTCGCCCGTCACGTAGCGCGCATCGGCCGAGGCCAGGTAGACGTAGCCGGCGGCGATCTCCACCGGCTGCGCGGGCCGCTTCCACAGCGTGTCCTGGCCGAACGACTCCACGTTCTCCTCCGACATCGTCGCGGGGATGAGCGGCGTCCACACGGGGCCGGGCGCCACCACGTTCACGCGGATGCCCCTGGGCGCCAGCGACTGCGCCAGCGTGCGGGTAAAGCTGTGGATGGCGCCCTTGGTGGCCGAGTAGTCGATGAGCCCCGGGTTGCCCTCCAGCGCCGTGACGGAGCCCGTGTTGAGGATCACGCCGCCGGGCTTGAGGTGCTTCAGGGCCGCCTGGGCCATGAAGATGTAGCCGTAGATGTTCGTGCGGAACGTGCGGTCCAGCTGCTCCTCGGTAATGTCCTCGATGCCTTCCTGCTCCATCTGGTAGGCCGCGTTGTTGACGAGAATGTCCAGCCGGCCGAACTCATTCGCGGCGAGCTCCACGAACTCCGTGCACGCCTGCTTGCTGCGCACGTCCAGCTGGTGGACGATGCAGCGGCGGCCGGCGGCCTCCACGTGGCGCCGCGTCTCCTGCGCGTCCGCGTCCTCCTCGTCGCTCAGGTAGCCGATGGCCACGTCGGCGCCTTCCCTGGCGAAGCAGATAGCCACCGCGCGCCCGATGCCGCTGTCGCCGCCCGTGATGACGGCCGCGAGGCCCTCCAGGCGGCCGGAGCCGGTGTAGCTCTCCTCGCCGTGGTCGGAGCCCGGTTTGAGGTCCTGGTCGGTGCCGGGATACGGCTGGTCGGTGTCCTTGCGGGACACCTTGGGCCCGGCGAGCGGGTTGCGGTCGAGCATGGCGCAGGTCCTTCCGGGAAAAGTCGATACGACGGGTCGGTCGCGATTTTCGAGGGCGCCGGGTTGTGCAGGGAGTGTACCGGGGAGGGGGCAGGGCGTCACCATCTGGCCCTCACCCGCTCGCTGTCGCTCGCACCCTCTCCCGCAAACTGCGCGGGAGAGGGTGTAGACTTCGAACGGGCGCATGCGCGTGGTGGCGGAGGCCCGGCGTGGGGGGGAATCAGGGAGGCCGAGTCCCAGGCCGAGCGACTGAAGTCGCCGCAACGACCGCGGAAAGCCTCACAAACTGCGTGAGGCTTCAACTGCGCGGAGCCTTACTCCGGTGCACAGGGGCGACCTGCACTGGGGCAGTCCGCGCAGGCGGACTTCGCGCCTTTCCAGCGGCGAATTCATTCGCTCCTGCCCCTTCGCGAGGGATTCTCCGCCCTCTACTTCCCGCCGATCTCGCCCTCCGCCGGACGGGCGCCGGTGGCGGCCCAGGCGCGCAGGGCATCGAACGCGGCGCCCACCTGCGCGGGGGTAAAGGCGCAGTGACCGTCCGCCACCACGTACGACGCGGCAAAGCGGTCCGCCGTGCCCGCCAGCTGCGTCAGCGCGCGATAGCGGTCCATCTGCTCCGGCTCCACGACGGCGTCGTACGTGGTGTGTACCGCCAGCACGGGATCGGCGATGCGGCCCGTGGGCGAGAACCAGGCGCGCAGGTACCCCACGGCCGCGCTGTCCGCAGCGTAGCGGCGCACGCCTGCGTTGAACGCGGCGTCGTCGCCCAGGCCATGGTAGGCGCTGCCGCGGTTCTCGAACGGGTTGCCGCCGGCGCGCTGCTGCAGCTCGCGGTAGATCACCGCGTAGAACCACACCAGTCCGGGCACACCCTGCGGCCGCACGCCAAAGCGCCGGCCCAGCGCCTCCGCTCCGGCCGGGTTCGCGCGCACGGCCGCCGCGAGCGAGTCGCGCGACGGGATAGGCGCATCCAGGTCCGCCAAGCCGCGCGGCGACGCCGTGAGCACGCCGGGATACAGGTAATCGAACGTGACGAGCACGTCGAACAGGCGCCCCCGCACCGCGTCCACGGCGGGCGACAGGATGCCGCAGAAGGGCAGCGCGCCGTCGTACTCCGCCGCGCGCGTCTCAAGGGTGGCCACGGTGATGAGCCCGCCCATGGAGTGCCCCGTGACGAACGTGCTGTCCGGCCGCCCGTAGCGCGCGATGAAGTGGCGGCGCAGCGCTTCCGTGTCCTCGATCCCTTCGCGCACGGCCCAGCCCTGGCCGCGGTACCACGACTGCGCGAACGCGAACCCGCGCGAGGTGAACGCCCGGCGAAAGTCGGCGTGGCGCGGGATCATCGGCTCGAACGGCGTGCCGATGATCTCGTACCCGTGCGCGTACATCACCAGCCCGCCGTTCCACCCGGCCGGGATCTCGATGCGGTACTGCGCCCCGTTCAGCGTCCCCGTGTCGACGACGGCTTCGGCGGAGGACGGGCGCGTGGTGGCCGGCTGGGCGGATGCGGACGGCGCGCGGGCGGCGGAGAGCAGCAGCACGGCGGCCGCGATCAGGCGGAGCGAGGGCATGGGTGTTGGGAAAGGATGGTTGGATGCGTTGCACGGGGCTCGCGCGGGGGCCCTCACCCGGGTTCGCGGAGCTCACCCACCCTCTCCCGCAAACTGCGCGGGAGAGGGTGTAGACCTCGATCCGGCTGAATGCACCGGGACAAACAGCTGCGCGTCAGCGCGGTTCTCCCCCTCCCCCGCGAAGCGGGGGCAGGGGGTCGGGGGGAGGGGGCCCTCGCCCGTGAGCGACACCGGCCATCGTGCACGATCCGCCGTTCTCCCTTCCCCCATGCCGTTTATGGGGGGAAGGGTCGGGGATGGGGGGCGCTCGCCCTCCGCGCGATCCATCCCCGGCCAGACGAGGCCCCGCCCCGCGTCTCCCCGCCGCCTCCCTTCCCCGCTCAGCTCTCCAGCGGACCCGCGTCGCCCTCGTCCGACCCTTCCGCGGGCGGGTGGTCCTCGCCGAGGGCGAGGGTGCGCAGGGCGGCCTTGCGGCGCTGCTCCATGCTGGCGTTGTCCAGCGCCTCGATCCCGTCGTTGGTAAAGCCCTCCGCCGGGTCAAAGCCCAGGCTGGCCATCAGCTCGCGGATGTATTCCTCCTCCAGCCCGCGCCCGCGGATCTGCTCGCCGATCTCGTCGTCCGTCATCATCCTGTCGTCGCTCCGTGCTAGGCGTGGGGCATCTGTTTATCCCCTGCATCCAGTACCGTGCCAGCGGGCCCACATCCCCGCGTTCCGCGAGATCCGCACAGCCGCGATCGATCACGGGACCACCGGCTTCCGCCAGACCCCGGGCGAGCCGCGCCCTGTCATCCGCCGTCGAAAGCAAAGGCGCCGCGCACCCGGGGGATGCGCGGCGCCTGGCCGTCAGCGGAGGGCCTGCCTCAGGACGAGGCCTTGGGCGTCTCGCGCATCATGCCGCGGATGGGGATGGCCAGCAGCGCCAGCACCACGGCCGCCACCACCAGCGACAGCGTGGTCGTGGTGAACAGGCGCGGCATCTGGTCCAGCTTCTCGGGATCCACGTGCCCGCCCACCAGGCCGCCGATGAGCGTGCCCACGGACGAGGCCAGGAACCAGATGCCCATCATCTGCCCCACGTACTTGCGGGGCGACAGCTTGGTCATGGAGCTCAGGCCCACGGGGCTCAGGCACAGCTCGCCCACCGTCTGGAAGAAGTAGCTGGCCACCAGCCACCAGGGCGAGACGAGCACGTTGCCGCCGCCGGCCACCACGCGGTTGGCCGCCACGATCATCAGCGCGAAGCCCACGCCGGCAAAGATCAGCCCGGCGGAGAACTTGGCGGGGCTGCTGAGCTCGCGCCCGCGCCGCGCCATGGACACCCACAGCGCCGCGAACAGCGGGGCCAGGGTGATGACGAAGAACGAGTTGACGGACTGGAACCACGTGGCGGGCACCTGGAAGCCGCCCACGTCGCGGTCCGTGAAGTCCGCCGCGAACAGGTTGAGCGAGGTGGGCGCCTGCTCGAACGCCGACCAGAAGATGGCCGCGAAGACGAACAGCACCACGATCACCAGCACCCGCTTCTTCTCGTCGCCGTTGAGCCCGCCGAACATGAAGATGTTGGCGAAGTACACGGCCGCCGTGCCCACCAGCACGTACGTCATGTACGAGCCGATCACCTGCGCGTCCAGCGCGATGGCCCCCGTGGCGCCCAGGATGAACGCGACGGCGATGAGGGCCGCCAGCACCGCCAGCACCAGCTTGACCTGGTTCTCCTGGCGCCGCTGCACGCCCGCGTCGGGGTTTCGCGTGGGCTCCAGGCCAATGTCGCCCAGGGTGGCGTTGGCCCGCAGGGTGTACACCACCAGGCCGATGAGCATGCCTACGCCCGCGGCGCCAAAGCCGTAGTGCCAGCCCACCTTTTCACCCAGGATGCCCGTGATGAGCTGGCCGGCGAAGGCACCCAGGTTGATGCCCATGTAGAAGATGGAGAAGCCCGCGTCGCGCCGGGCGCCGCCCTCGGGGTACAGGTCGCCCACGATGGCGCTGATGTTGGGCTTGAGCAGCCCCGTGCCGCAGACGATCAGCAGCAGGCCCAGGAAGAACGTCACCTTGCCCGCCGTCCCCGGCCCCGCGAAGCCGGAGAGCGCGATGGAGAAGTGGCCGGCCGTGATGAGCACGGCGCCCCACCAGATGGCCCGGCGCAGGCCCAGCAGCCGGTCCGCCACCCAGCCGCCCGGCAGCGACGCCAGGTACACCAGCGAGCCGTAGATGCCCACGATGGCCGACGCCTGGGCGCGGTCGAACCCGAATCCGCCCTGCGCCAGCGCGGCGGCCATGAACAGCACCAGCAGGGGGCGCAGCCCGTAGTATGAGAAGCGCTCCCACATCTCGGTAAAGAACAGCGTCGACAGCCCGCGCGGGTGCCCGAAAAAGCCGGTGTCCTGCGAGGCCTGGTGCGGCGCCCGGGGGGGATCGGCCAGCGCCGAGCCGCCTCCGAAGCTCTGGGAGTGGTGCTTGCTCATACCGTGGTTGGTGAAGGGTTGTCCGCGACCGGTCGGACGCTCGATCCGGGGGACGGAACGAGCCTGTGCCGCAAGTGAATGCCGGGGGCCTGCTTGCGTGTGGATCGCGCAATGTACAGCTTCTGCCCGCACCGCGCCACCGCCCGCGCGGCGCGGCGCATTCCGCGCCGTAAAATCGTGCGTACCACGGGCGCCAGCCAGGAGTTCCCGGGCAGATGACACAGCAGGACGGGCCGTTCGCGGCGGAGCTGCGCGTGGCGCTGGAGGCCGCGCGCGCCGCGGCCGCGCTCATTACCGCGCGGGGCGGGGCCGATGAGGTGCGCGAAAAGGGCCGCGCGGACCTCGTCACCGCCGTGGACGAGGCCGCCGAGCGCGCCATCGCCGCCGTGATCGGCGCGGCGTTCCCGGACGACCGGATCGTGGGCGAGGAGCTTTCGTCGGCGCACGTGCACGCGGGGCGGCGCTGGTACGTGGACCCCATCGACGGCACCACCAACTTCGTGCACGGCCACCCGTTCTGCTGCGCCAGCATCGCCTTCGCGGACGACGACGGGCTGGCGGCGGCCGTCATCCACGCGCCCCTGCTGGGTCACGTCTTTCACGCGACGCGCGGCGGCGGCGCGTTCCTGGACGATGCGTCCATCCGCGTGACGGACGTCGACCAGCCCGGGCGCGCGCTGCTGGCCACGGGCTTTCCGTTCAAGCGCGGCAAGGGCGCGCTGGACGCGTACATGCTGCTGGTGGCGGACGTCATCCGGGGCACGCAGGATGTTCGCCGGGCGGGGAGCGCGGCGCTGGACCTGGCGTACGTGGCGGCGGGGCGCGTGGAGGGCTTCTTCGAGATCGGCTTGGCGCCGTGGGACGTGGCCGCGGGGATGCTGCTCGTGCACGAAGCCGGCGGCCGCGTGACCGGCTGGCCCGGCGACGCGGACTCGCCCCTGCGCACGGGCCGCGTCCTGGCCAGCAACGGCCGCATCCACGCGTGGATGGAGGAGATCACGGCGAAGCATCTTCCCCGCCTGGACGG
>NZ_DASURI010000586.1:0-10219 GCF_036280135.1 Longimicrobium sp. | reverse complement strand
GATCGCGAGGGGGCGCCGTCGCCCTCGATGGTGTACCGCATTCCCCTGGACGGCTCCGGCCCCAGTGCCCTGGGCGTGAGCGGCAGCCCCGTGGACCAGTTCTCGTTCCTGGAGAGCGACGACCGGCACCTGAACGTGCTGGTGCGCTCCGAGGGCGGCGGCGACGCCATGTGGAGCGCCGAGACCAAGAGCGGGCGCGCGGCCCTGCTGCGCATTCCCCTGGACCGATTCGGCGACGGAAGCGGGACGGCGGACGCGTCCATGTACCAGGAACTGCCCGTGGCGTCCGGCTACGCGTTCCAGAACCGCTTCGTGGGCGACTACCTGCTGTACGGATCGGGGAGCGGATGGGGCCCGCCGCGCGAGGCGCGCACGCCGCTGTACGCCGTCCCCTGGCGCGGGGGCGCCGTGACGGCCGTGGCCCTGCCGCACGGGGTGGACCGCATCGAGGCCATGGGCAGCGACGCCGTCGTCGTGGGCACGGACGGGCAGAACCTGCACTTCAGCGCCATCCGCTTGGCGGGGACACCGGCGGTGGCGCAGCGCTACGTGAGCGCCGGCGCGTCGCAGGGCGAGCTGCGCAGCCACGGCTTTTTCTACAAGCCGGACGGGCGGGACGGCGGCATCCTGGGCCTGCCCATCCGCGGGCCCGGCAAGCCCGGCTACGCGCACCTGGAGGAGGGCTCGGCGTCCGTGCTGTTCCTGCGCAACCGCGCGTCGCGCTTCGAGGAGCTGGGCGAGCTGGCAGCCGGCGCCGGCGCCACGGTGGACGACGGGTGCCGGGCGTCGTGCGTGGACTGGTACGGCAACGCGCGTCCCATCTTTCTGCGTGGGCGCATCTTCGCGCTGCTGGGATACGAGATCGTGGAAGGCGCCCTGGACGGCGGCCGCATCCGCGAGACGCGTCGCATCAGCTACGCGCCGCGCCAGACCGTTGCCCGACGCTGATCCGCGCGTGATCGCGTAGATCCCGGCTGGGCGGGCGGAACGGCATCTCACGCAGAGGGAGCAGAGGCAGCAGAGTACCCCATCGTGCCCTCCCTCAGCCTCTCTCGCGTGACCCGCCGCGGTCGCCGGGCGTCATCCTGCGCATCGGGCAGGTTGTTTGCGCGGATGGGCTTGCGTGGATGCGGACGATGCCGGTCCACGCGCAACGGTGACGTGAGGGGGAGCGATGGACGGGATGAGGATTCTCGCCGCCATGGCGGCACTGGCGGCCGTCGCGCCAGAAAGCGCGTGGGCCGCGCGTTTGGAGGATGCGCACCGCGATGCCGCCGTCGCGCTCGCGCCGGAAGGCGTGCTGCAGCAGGGCCGTGGTAACGGCGGCGGCGGCGGGCAGGATGACGGCGGCGGGCGCGGGCGGGGCGGCGGTGGAGAATCGCGCGGCGGACGGGGCGGCCGCGACGACGCGCCGCGCACGGAGCGCCGGCAGGGCGGCGGCGGATCGTCCGAGCGGCAGTCCGGGCGCGGCGGCGGATCGGACCGGGCAGAGCGGGGCAATGGGCGCGCATGGTCGTCCTCCTCGTCGTCTTCGTCGCGCGGCAACGGCGCGTCGGGGCGGACGGAGGAGCGGCGCGGATCAGAGTCGTCCTCGTCGCGCGGAAACGCATCGTCCTCGTCCTCCTCGTCGCGGACGGAGCGGGGGAACGGCAGCGTGTCCGCCTCGTCGCGGTCGGATGAGCGGGGACGCGCCAGCGAGACCGTCCGCGCGGGCGGGACGACGGTGACCACGTCCGCGTCCGTCGAGAACCGCGGCGCCCGGTCCGCCCGCGGCAACCGGCGCGACCGGCTGACGGGGCAGGCGCTCCAGGCGCGCATCGCCGACCTGCCGCCCGACGTGCGGCAGATGGCGGAAAGCAGCCGGCCCGGCGAGCGCGTGGTGGCCGGCGCCCTGGCCCGCGGCCGCGCGCGCAACAACGCCGGCGCGTGGGACGTGCGCAGCGACAACGGCCGCGTGCGCGTGCTGAGCCGCACGGGTGCCCTGCTGTTCGACATGGACGACCAGCGCGCCCGCGACCTGGGCGCGTGGCGGCTGCGGCGCCTGGGCGACCGCCAGCCCACGGGCAACGCGCCCGCGTTCTGCCGCAGCGGCGCCGGGCACCCCGTCTTTGGGCGCGAGTGGTGCCTGGACAGGGGCTTTGGCCTGGGCAGCCGCACCGGGACGGTCTGGAGCCGCGGCGGCATCGACGACGTCATCTGGCGCCGCCGCACGGATGACCGCCTTGACCGCGATGGCCTGGACGGCGTGCTGGGCGACATCATCCTGGGCCGCTTGGCGCTGCAGGCCCTGTCGCTGGGCTACGACCAGCCGCTGGCGGGGACGTGGGTGGCGCAGCCGGACGGCCCGCGCCTGCTGCGCGTGAGCTCCGGCGGCTACGAGGTGGCCGAGCTCGTGGACACGGACCGCGACGACCGCGTGGACGTGCTGTACGTGGTGCAGCCCGTGTGGTAGCGCGGCGTCACGGGGTTGCAACGGCCGGGGAAATGCGGTAACACGTTTCAGCCCCCGTCCCGATCGGCGGGACGGAGGCTGAACCTTTTGGGGAGGTGGATGCGTGGGAACGTGGCCCAGGAGCGGGGCAGAGGTCGTACAGCAGGCCGCGCGGGCGGACGCGCGCGACGCGGCGCTGGCGGGGCTGGACCCGGCGCTGCGCGAGCGGCTGCACGCGCTGGCGGAGGAGGGCCGCGAGTTCTGGCACCAGTTCGACGCCGAGGTGCGCCAGCAGGACTTTCACCCGTTCGTCCCCGCGGACTACGACGTGGTGCTGGCCGCGCTCGTCCGCATCCGCCAACCGGGGCTGCGGTTCCTGGAGTGGGGCTCAGCCACGGGTGTCATCGCCATCATGGCGGACCTGCTGGGCTTCGAGGCATACGGTATCGAGCTGGACGCGGACCTCGTGAAGACAGCGCGGACGCTGGCGGAGAAGTACGGCTCCAAGGCGCGCTTCGCGGCGGGCAGCTTTCTGCCCGCCGGCTACCGCTACCGCCCGCGTGACGGCGACGCCCGGCTGGGCACCATCGGCGACGGCGTCTCGGGATACCGCGAGCTGGGGGTGCCCCTGGACGACTTCGACGTGGTCTACGGCTACCCGTGGGGCGGGGAAGAGCCCATGATGCTGGACCTGATGCGCGCGTACGGCGGCCGCGACGCGCGCCTGCTCATCCTGGGCGGCAATGCGATGCGCGAATACCGCAACGGTCGCCTGGTCTCCAGCCCCACGCCGGCCGCGGCCTGAAACGACGGAACTGCTTTCTCACGCAGAGCCGCAGAGGCGCAGAGGACTACGTGTCCCCTGCGCCTCCGTCGTCTTCGCGCGGAAATCGGGAAACAACGATTCTCACACGGGGCCTGCGGCCAACGGAGTCAACGGTTTGTTACTCTTTTGATCCGTTTCCGTTGGCCGCAGGCCCCGTTCGCCGCAGGCGCCGTGTGAGAATGCCTTTGCCCTGGATGCTACGCCGCGCGCGAGCCCGCCAGGGCGGCCTCGGCGTGGTTCACGGGGGCGCGGGCGAACGCCTTTTCCCACGCGGCCACGGCCGTGAGCACCACGGTGGCCGCGGCGCTCAGGCCCACGGGCGGCATCCACGGCGCCGCGAACGACAGCGCACCCAGTGCCGCCGCGCCCACCAGGTGCGAGACCGGCGCCTCGTCGCAGATGGCCCAGCGAAAGAGCGCAGCGCCCACCAGGAACACGGCCGGCCCGCCCAGCACGGCGATGACCGTGGGCACGGACGCGTGGCCCAGCGGGTGCGCCAGGGAGAACTCGTCGCCGGCGGCCGTGAGCACGATGCCCGCCACCAGCACGATGTGCATGTACGTGTACGCCAGCCGCGCCAGCCGCCCCGGATCGTCCGAGTGCGAGATGCGGCTGGTGGCGCGGACGGCGCTCGTGTCGAAGTACAGCCACCACATGGCCAGGCTCCCCGCCGCCGCGCACAGGAACGCCGCCACGGCGGGCGCCGTCCACTCCATGTTGCTGAACGTGGCGCCCGTCACCAGCACCGACTCGCCCAGGGCGATGATGATGAACAGCCCGCACCGCTCGGCAAAGTGGCCGCCCTCCACGTTCCAGTCGCCCGTGACGGAGCGGCCCAGCACGGGCATCCAGTAGCCCAGCGACGGCGCCGCGAACTCCACGGCCAGCGCCGCCGCCCACAGCGCGATCCGCATCCCGCCCTCCGCCAGCCCGCCGCCGATCCAGAACACCGACGCCATCGCCAGCCACGCCAGGATGCGCGTAAAGTTGCGCCGGTGCCGCTCGTCGGACCCGCTGAACACCCACAGGGCGAACGCCGTGCGGCCCAGCTGCATGGCCGCGTACGCGCCCGCGAACGCCAGCCCGCGCCCGTCGAACGCCTGGGGGATGGACGCCGAGACGATCAGCCCGGCCAGGGTCAGGCCCAGCATCATCAGCCGCACGGGGAGCCGCTCGGGGTCCAGCCAGTTGGTGAACCACGACGTGTAGATCCACACCCACCATACGGCCAGCAGCAGCATGGCCGTCTCCAGCGCCCCCTGTGGCGTGAAGTGCTCGATGAGCGTGTGCGACAGCTGGGTGACGGCGAACACGAACACGAGGTCGAAGAACAGCTCGATGAACCCCACCCGGGCGTGCTCGTGGGGAACCCGCGTGCGCAGCAGCCGCGCTCGTTCGATCATGCGATGGATGTGGTGATGATGGGAAGGGAATTTCCTGCAACGGGCCGCTTCGATCCCGAGACCCGCGGCGAGCCGCCCCCGGCAGCGTCGTTGTCCGCGAACGCGCACGAGCGTCATCGCCCGCGAACGCGCGAGAGCTTCATCGCCGCGAACGTGCGCGAACGTCACGCCCGCGAGAGCGCACGATGGTCATCCTGAGGAGCCGCCGCGCGATCCTGCCCGTGCGCGGAATCATGGCGGCGACGAAGGATCCTGCCCGCAAAGTGGCAGGCCGGCTCCACGAAAGAAAGCCGGCCTGACGTTTCGCACGCAAGATCCTTCGTCGCCGCCAGGGATTACGCAGCGGTAAAGTCCGCGCGGCGGCTCCTCAGGATGACGCTCGTCGGACGTCGTCGGGAGAAGCCGACGACGCGCGAGCCTCAATCCTCGCCCTGGGGGAGGCGGTACTTGACGATGGCGTGCTGGTTCCGGGCGGCGGCAAACAGCTCGTCGCGGTCGTTAATGGCCATCCCGAACACCACGGCCACGCCCGTCACCTGCCCCAGCGCCTCGCCGGCCGGGTTGAAGACCTCGATGGGGCCCGTCATCCCGCTCACGTACACGCGCCCGCGGCCATCCACGGCCACGTCGTCCGCCGGGGGAAAGCCGCCGCCGCCAAAGCGGTCCACGAACCGGCCGTCCGCGTTGAGGTGGTACACGTCGGCCTTCCACTGGTCCAGCACGTACAGGTCGCCCGTGCCGCTGACGGCCACGCGCTCCGGCGACGCGTCCTCGTCCACCGCCGCCTCGATGTCGATGGTCTTGAGGATGTCGCCGTCCTTGGACAGGTGCACCACGCTGCCGTCCGCCACGGCCCACAGGGTGCCGTCCAGCGCCAGGGCCACGTCGCGGTAGCCGCGCCCCCGCGAGGTGAACGCCCCCAGCGCCCTGCCCGTGAGCCCGTCGTACCGGTGGATGCGGCCCGACTGCACCACGTACACGGTGCCGCCCCGGTCCGCCGCCAGGTCCAGCAGCGGCATCTTGGGATCCGCCGACCACTGGGTCAGGAAGGTGCCCGCGGAGTCGAACACCTGCACGCGGCCGCCCGTGTACTCGGAGACGTAGATGCGCCCCGCGCCGTCCACGGCCACGCCGCGCGCGTCCTCGAACCGTCCCGCGCCCGTGCCCTCGGCGCCAAAGCGCATCACCTCGCGCGCGAAGCCCGTCTCGGGCGCCGTCTCCTTGGGCGCCAGCGGCGACACGGGCGTGGTGACGGAAGGCGGCGGCGGAAGCGAGGGAGGCACGGGCGGATCCGTGTCGCGCAGCGCCCGCACGCCCAGGATCGCCACGAGCGCCAGGACGACGATGGCCGCCAGCACGCCGCGACGGGCACCCGGCGACGCGCCGGGGATGGAGCCGCCGGGCTGGCCGGCCTCCAGGCGCCCGACCGCGTCGCGCGCCTCGGCCAGGCCCACGCCAAAGTGCTCGCGGTACGCCTGGATGGCGGCGATCTTGTTGCCCGCGCGCAGCTTGCGCAGCACGTCGCCGATGGCGTCGGAGTGGCGCTGCTGCTGCGAGGCGGCCTCCACGTGGCCGGCGCGCTCCGTGAGCAACACGGCCGCGCCGCAGTACGGGCAGCGCACGGTGCTGGCGTGCTCCGGCGGCAGGTCCAGCGGCGCGGAGCAGGTGGGACAGCGCAGGGGAGCGGGCATGTGCCTTCGGGGGAAGCAGGTCGCGCGAAGATCCGGGGGCCGGCATCCGCCGAGACGGGTCCGGTCGCGTGGCAGGAAACGTAGTCGCGCGAGGGAGGGAGATACAACGGGAAAGTTGACCCATGCCGGGAGGGCGGACGGATCGGTCGGTGGGAGGGAGGGCGAGGGTGAATGGAGCGAGGCCGCCCCCCAGTCGGAGGGGATGATGCGCGTTTCGAATCCGATTCCGTACGGCGCCCCCCTCAGCTGAAGGGAGGGATGCGGGTTGTGAATCCGATCCGTAACGGCCGCCCCCCAGTCGGAGGGGATAATGCCGATTTGCGGATCAGGCCGGCATTCGCGGCGCCCCAGCCGGAGCGAATGAATTCGCCGCTGGAACGGCACGATGTCCGCCTGCGCGGACTGCCCCAGCGAAGGTCGGCTCGTGTGCACCGGGGCGACCGTTGCGTGGTTGAAGCCTCACGGCAGTTTGTGAGGCTTTCCGCGGTCGTTGCGGCGGCTTCAGCCGCTCCGGCCGGGTGCAGACCTGCCGATCGTCAGTCCGCCGAACCGTCCGCGACGGGGAGGATGAGGGTGAAGGTGGTGCCCTGGCCCTCGCGCGTGCGCACCTCCACGCGCCCGCCGTGCGCGTCGGCGATGCCCCGGACGATGCTCAGCCCCAGCCCCACGCCGCGCCGGTCGCGGGTGTTGGCCTGCCAGTATCGGTCGAACAGGTGCGGCACCTGCGCGGCGGCGATGCCGGGCCCCGTGTCCGCCACGGAAAAGCACACCTCGTCCGCGGCGGTCTCCGCGCACAGCGTCACCCGCCCGCCGGAGGGCGTGAATTTGAGCGCGTTGCTCACCAGGTTGCCCAGGGCCTGCAGCACGCGGTCGCGGTCCACCAGGAGCGGCGCGTGCTCCATGGGTCCGCGCGCCAGGGCGATGCCGCGGTCCGCGGCCGTCATCCCCGCCAGCTCCAGCGCCTCGCCGGCAATGGACGCCGCGTCGTGCCGCTCGCGGTGCAGGGAGAGCCGGCCGCTCTCGATCTGCGTGATGTCCAGCAGGTCCTGGATGAGCCGGTTGGCCCGCTCGGCCGCGCGCTTGATGACGGCCGCCTGCGTGCGCTCCACCTTTCGCTCCTCCGGCAGCAGCTCCAGGAGGAACGACGAGCTCATGAAGATGGAGTGGATGGGGTTGCGCAGGTCGTGCGACACCACGCCCAGCATGTCGTCGCGGGCCCGGGTGGCGCCGCGGGCGGCGTCGTACAGCCGCGCGTTCTCCATGGCCAGCGCCGCGCGCAGGGCCAGCTCCTCGGCCAGCTCCACGTCCGCGTCGTCAAAGCAGGGCCGCGCCGCCGTCCGCACGAGCGAAAGCGTGCCCAGCACCCGCTGCCCCGCGCGGATGGGGACGACGACGAGCGAGCGCGGACCCAGGTCCCGCAGCAGGTCGGCGTGCGCCGGGCCTCGCCCTACGCGGTCGATCCACGCGTCGTCGATCTCGTTCTCCAGCAGGGGCTCGCCCGTGCGCACCACCTGGGCCTGCGGCCCGCCGTCACCCGGCCGCGGGGGATAGTCGCGCGCCCGCTGGAAGAGCGCCTCCAGCCGCGACGCGGCGTGCGAGGCCGCCACGCGGCGGATGGAATCGCCCTCCAGGACGTCCACCATCACCATCTCCGCCAGCGCGGGAACGGCGATCTGCGCGATGGCCTGCAGCGTGTCGTCCACCTCCAGCGACGACGACAGCACGCGGCCGGACCGCGCCAGCAGCGTGAGCCCGTCCTCCGCGCGCTTTTGCTCCGTGACGTCCGTGAAGCGCACGACGGCGCCCGCCACCTCGCCGTCGCGCAGCAGGGGCGACGACGCGTAGGCCACGGGGAACGACGTGCCGTCCTTGCGCCACAGCACCTCGCCGTAGGTCCGCACGGCCTGCCCCGCCCGCGCCGCCCGGGCAATGGCGCACGTCTCGGCGGGGTAGGGGGAGCCGTCGGCGTGGGCGTAGTGAAAGAGCTCGTGCCCCACGCGGCCCAGCATCTCCTCCGGCGCGTAGCCCAGCTGCGTGGCCGCCGCGTGGTTGGCGAAGGTGATGCGGCCCTGGGCGTCGATGGTGTAGACGCCGTCGGAAGTGGCGTTGAGGAACTCGTCTCGCTCGCGGGCCGTGCGCTGCGCCCGCTCCAGCGCCCGCCGCAGCTCGATCTCGCGCTGTGCCGACGCCCCCAGCTCCGTGAGCACCTCCACCTCGTCGCGCGTCCACTGGCGGGGCGCCATGTCGATGGCGCAGAACGAGCCCACGGGCTGTCCGTCCACCATCACCGGCACGCCCATGTACGCCGCCACGCCCAGCGACTCTACCGTGGGAACGCCGGCGTAGAGCGGATCCGCGCGGGTGTCGGGGATGACGAGCGGCCCGTCCGCCCCCGCGATGCTGAAGTGGCAAAAGGTGCGTCCCGCCAGCTCGCGCGCGGACGCCAGCGGCTCGCCGAAGCCCGCGGCGGACTTGTAGAAGTCGCGCTCCTCGTCCACGAGGGAGAGAAAGGTGGCGGGCACGCGCAGCAGGCGCACGGCCATGCGCGTCAGCCGGTCGAACGCGGGCTCGGCGGGCGTGTCCAGCAGGCCGGTGGCGTGCACGGCGGCCAGCCGCGCGGGATCGCGCCGGACCTGGTCGAGGGATGCGGGTGGATCGTGAGAAGGGTCGCGACGCGGCGCGTCCGTCATCGTCGTAACCGGTTTCCTGGCGTCGGGCTTGGAGGTGAAGTCGCTGCGCCCTCGCAAGAACCGGGCAATTCCAAGCCGGGCGCGGGCTCGTCACCGCGAAAGACGAACTGCGATCTGCATTCGCAGAGGGAGCAGAGGCAGCAGAGTACTTCATCGCGCGACGAAGTACTCTGCTGCCTCTGCTTCCTCTGCGTGAAAATTTCTGTTGCCGTTCCCGCGCGGGATCAGCCGCGGGGCTTGGGGGTCGTGCGGTCCTGCAGCGCCTGCAGGTGGCGGCGGACGGCGCCCAGCCCGCCCGTGCGAAAGATCCGCAGCATCTGGCGGTACTTGTCGCCGAACCAGATGCCGCCGGACGACTTCCACAGCCGGCGCGACAGGAAGTAGCTCAGCGTGGCCACCTGCCGCTCCTGCGCCTGCCGGTCCGCCTCCACGTCCGGCTCCATGGGCTCCACGTGCACCGCCTCGCCCACGCGCACCAGCAGCAGCTGCGCGTACGGCTCGCCCTGCCGAAAGACGGTCGTGGTGCCCGGCGGCGGCGCGCGGAAGACGGCAAAGAACTGCCGCGGCCAGAACCGCTGGATGTGGCCGGGCAGCGCCAGCGGCACCTCGCCCGTGGTGTCGGTAAAGAAGCGCGGATGCGGACCCAGGCGCAGGGCGTAGCCGGGGGGCGGCAGCAGGTCCAGCATGGTGTCCATCCCGAAGTGCCCGCGCGCGAACACGCCGAATGGGTTGCTGTACCCCTTGGCCTTCATCTCCTCGTTCAGCCCGCCCTCGAAGCGGATGCGGCCGTCGTCCACGTGCACGCGCGTCTCGCTCTCGTACGGGTAGACGAGCTCCAGGCCGTACGTGGCGCCCTCCACGAACGGATGGCAGTGCCAGGGCTGCGCCGTGGCGCCGTCCGCCGGCCGCACCGCCTGGCCCGACCATCCCGGGATCTCCAGCCGGATGCGGCGCGGTGGCGGCGCGCCGAAGGACGAGCGCCACCGCAGCTGCAGCGGCGGCACCTCGCCGGCCTGCAGGTCGGGGTCCTGCCCGGCGGCGTTCTGGGCGGCGTCGGGATGCGCCTCGTGGGGATGCGGATCGGTCATGCGCGTGGGGTCCTTGAATCGGCGTCCTGGGCGGGGAGCCACCGCGGACGGGGATCGCTGAGCGTATAGTGGGACTTGATGTCGGCCGTG
>NZ_DASURI010000585.1:0-18781 GCF_036280135.1 Longimicrobium sp. | reverse complement strand
CTCGGCCGAGCGCGAGCGCGACCTGGCCGAGGCCAGCCGCGACCGCTTCTCGTTCCTGGCGGAGGTAAGCCGCTGCCTGGCGGACTCGCTGGACTACGAGGCCACGCTCACCACCGTGGCCGGCATGTCGCTGCCGTACCTGGACGCGTGGTGCATCGTGGACGTGCTGGACGAGAACGGCGAGGTGCGGCGCATTGCCGTCGTCCATCCCGATGCCGACAAGCAGGACGCCGCCCGCAGCCTGCACGAGCAGTATCCGCCGCGCGCAAGCGACCTGGTGGGCGCGCCCAAGGTCATCCGCACGGGCCGGCCCGAGATGGTGTTCGACGTGCCCGACAGCGCCTTGGTGAACGCCGCGCACGACGAGCGGCACCTGGAAGTGCTCCGCCGGCTGGGCGTGCGCTCGTACGTCATCGTGCCGATGGTGGCGCGAGGCACCGTGCTGGGCGCCATGACCTTCATCACCGCCGAGCGCGACCGGCGCTTTGGCGACATCGACGTGGTGATGGCCGAGGACCTGGCCCGCCGCGCCGCCATGGCCGTGGACAACGCGCGCCTGCACCGCGACGCGCGGGACGCCCGCGACGCCGCCGAGTCTGCCCTGGCCGAGGCCGAGATGGCGCTGGAGGAGGCCGCCACGGCCGAGGAGCACCTGCGCGACGCCCGCGACGCGGCCGAGGCGGCCCTGCGCACGCGCGACGAGTTCGTCAGCACCATGACGCACGAGGTGCAGACGCCGCTGAACGCCATCATCGGCTACCTGGAGCTGCTGGAGATGGACGTGAGCGGCGGGCTGGCCGAGGCGCAGCGCGGCTACGTGCGGCGCGCGCAGGAAAGCTCGCGGCACCTGCTGCGCCTGGTGGGCGACGTGCTGGACTTCAGCAAGAGCGAGACGGCGCGGCTGGACGTGGAGCACGAGGAGGTGGACGCGGCCGAGACGGCGCGCGGCGCCCTGGCCCTGGTGCGTCCCCTGGCTTCCGGCCGGCTGCTGACGCTGGCGGACGAGACGGCGTCCGCCGCCGGGCTGCGCTACCTGGGCGACGAGTACCGCGTGCGGCAGATCCTCGTCAACCTGCTCTCCAACGCCATCAAGTTCACCCCCGCGGGCGGGCGCGTCACCCTGCGCTGCCACGCGCGCCCGGCCGGTGACGGGACGGAGAACGGGGCGGACAAGGGGGAGCTGGTCTTTGTCGTCTCCGACACGGGCGAGGGGGTGAAGCCCGAGGACGTGGAGCGCATCTTCGAGCCGTTCGTCCAGGGTGCCGCCGGGCTCACGCGGCCCCACGGCGGCACGGGGCTGGGGCTGCCCATCAGCCGGCGGCTGGCGCGGCTGATGGGCGGCGACGTCACGGTGGAGCCCCCGGCCAGCGGCGCGGGCGCCGTCTTTGTCCTGCGCCTTCCCGCCGCGCCGTCCGCCGGCCCTGTTCCGCCCGCGGAGGGGGCGCGCGGCGTGGAGCCGGCGGAGTCCCGCGGCGGCGAGTCCGCGCGCCAGGCGGCGGGCCGCGGGCTGGCCAGGGCGGGCGAGGGGCTGCTGCGGCAGGTGGCGCCCACGGTGGACGAGTTCGTCCGCCGCGCGCGGGCCGAGCCGGCGCTGCGCATCACGGACGAGATGTCGGACGTGGACGTGGCCGACCACCTGGGCACCCTGGTGATCGACGTGGCCAACTCGCTGGCCATCCTGGCCGGCGCCAGCGGCGAGCCCAGCGAGCTGCTGGCGGACGGCAGCCGCATCCAGCGGGTGATCGGCGAACTGCACGGGGCCCAGCGGCACCGGATGGGGTGGACGGAGGCGCAGCTGCTGTGCGAGACAACGCTGGTGCGCGAGGTGTGCCTGGCCACGCTGGGCCGGTCGCTGGCGGCCGACGCGCGGGCGCGCGAGGCGGCCGTGTCGGCGCTGGAGCGGCTGCTGGACGAGCGCACGCGGGCCTGCCTGAGCGGGTTTCGATCCGCCGCCGGCGCCGCCGGCTGATCCCGCCGCGCTTCACGGAAACGACGCGCCATGTTCGAGTACCATTGCTGGGCGGTGGTGGAAGGCCTGCGCGACGCGGACGCCGAGCGCGCGCTGGCCAACGCGCTGGAGGCACGGATCGCGGCGCTGGACGACGGCGCGCGCGGGTCGTTCCACGTCACCAACCTCAACACGCTGCTGGTCACCGCGTCGGGCGTGCGCAACCACGCGCAGGGCGAGGTGCTGGACGTCTTTCACTGGCTGGCGCGGCAGTGCCCCGGCTGCTACGGGCTCATGTACGTCCGCCCGGAGTTCCCCGACCCCGATGGATCGTGGCCCTTCCAGGTCCGCCAGATCCGCCGCGGCACCGTGGAGTACCTCGAGGACCGGTACGCCGTCGACCAGCCGTAGCGGACCCGCGTCGTACACCATCGTCAATCCGGCCGGTCCGGCGGATTCGCAGGCTCCCGGAACCGTCCCGGGAGCCGTTTCGTTTCGGGGGATGGGAGGAGCCTGCGCGACTACGAGCGCATCGGCTTGGTGTCGCCGGTGGGGCGCGGGCCGGGCGGGCACCGCCGCTACGGCCGCAGGACATCGCGTGGATCCGCTTTCTCAACTGCCTGCGCGCCACGGGAATGCCCATCGGCCGCATGCAGGAGTACGCGGCCCTGCTGCGCGACGGCGCGTCCACGCTGGAGCGGCGGCGCGCCCCCCTCACGGGCCACCCTGTGGGAGCTCTCCGGGCGCCTGGTTCAGAATGACAGCACGGGTGAGAAACGGCTCGAAACCCGTCCTGGATTCGCTGTCAGGATGACGCTTTCGCGGACAGGCGTTGTTGACCGGCATCCGCCGGATGACGCATCAGGACGGTTGCACCCACCCGTCCGCCGGGCACTCCTGGTGGTGGAGGGCCGATCGGACGCGTCCAGATGGCGCATCCGCGGGCGCGCTTCTCCGCCCTGCTGCGGGCGACACACACGTTTTCTAGGACGGGAATGTCCTCCGATCTATCTTGCGGATCATGGACACCGAACACGCCGGCGGCACCCCAGGCCGCCGGCGTTCATCCGCGCAGGATCCCCCCGGACCGGAGAACGCCCATGACCAGCACGCTGGCCAGCCCCGCCGAAGAAGAACGCATCGCCACCACCGGCGGCCTGCAGCTGTTCGTGCGGTCGTGGCGCCCGGCCGTGCCGGCGCGCGCCGTCGTCGCCATCGTGCACGGGGTCAAGTCGCACAGCGGGTACTACGCGTGGGCGGGGGAGCAGCTGGCGGCCGCGGGGCTGGCCGTGTACGCGCTGGACCTGCGCGGCCGCGGACGCTCCGACGGGCCGCGCCTGTACGTGGACGACATCGCCGAGTACACGGCGGACGTGGACGCCCTGCTCAAGCACGCGCGCACCCGCGAGCCGGGGCTCCCCGTCTTTCTCCTGGGGCACAGCGCCGGCGGCGTGGTCTCCAGCGTCTACACGCTGGACCACCAGGCGGAGCTGGCCGGGCTCATCTGCGAGAGCTTCGCGTTTCGCGTGTACGCGCCCAGCTTCGCGCTCACGCTGCTGGGGTGGATCAGCCGGATCGCGCCGCGGCTGCCCGTGCTGCGCCTGCCCACGGCCGGGTTCTCGCGCGACCCCTCCGTCGTGCAGGCCATGATCGACGATCCGCTGGGCGTGCACCACGAGGCGCAGCCGGCGGCCACGGTGGCGGCGCTGGTGCGCGCGGGGGAGCGGCTGGAGCGCGAGTTTCCCCGCGTCACGCTCCCCGTGCTCATCCTGCACGGCACGGCGGACCGGGTCACGCGCCCGGACGGCAGCCAGGAGTTCCACGCCCGCGCGGGATCGGCGGACAAGACGCTGAAGCTCTACGACGGCCACGTCCACGACCTGCTGAGCGACGTGGGCCGCGAGACGGTGATGGACGACATCCTCCGCTGGATCGACGCGCACCTCGCCACGGTGTAGCCCGGCGATCCCCGCCTGGCTTGGCGAACGTGAAGAACCACGCGCAGAACGGCTCCCGGAGGCGGTTTTCTCCGGGAGCCGTTCTCCGTGGGCGCCGCGCATTCCGCCCGCGTCAGGACGGCTCCTGCTTCTTGAAGATCTCCGTCCGGCAATCCGGATACACGATCAGGATGGCCACCAGGGCACCCGTGGAATCCACGATCCCGTACACACCCGACGGGATGACGCACGACTGCGGGACGGCGCGCCCGGCCGCCGAAGCAGGCGCGGCGGAGACGGCGAGAGCGAGGGTGAATCCCGCGGCGAATGGGGCGATCCTGCGTGTAAGCGAGCTCATGGAACCTCCAGCGATCGAGGAGGTGAACGGGATGACGAAGATCAGCGCCCCGCCGCTTCCCATCGAAAGCGGACGACAACCACCCGCTGGACCCCCAGCGCGTTCTCGCGGACGTACGCCGCCCGGCCGCCGGGGCTGAACGCATCGGGGAGCTCCCAGCCGGCGAGGGTGCCCAGGTAGCGCCCCCGCGGACTCACGACGTCGATCCCGGCGGGCCGGTCCGGCGTTGGGCCGGTCCGCTCGACCCACAGGTTGCCGGCCGGGTCCACCCCCATGCGCCGGATCACCGGCATCACGCCGGCGAACGCCGCGTCCTCCAGGGGCTCGGCCAGGGCCTGCCGCACGCCCATCGGCATCGACACGCCTTCCGCGCCGATCAGCCGAAGGCCCCCCGCCAGCCGCCCTTCGCGCCGGTCCCGCTCGTGCCGCCGGTCGCGCTCCGTGACGCGGCGCGGCTCGAAAGGGCGCCGCAGGACGCAGATGACGCGCCCATCCGCGTCCTGTATGCGGATGGAGTACGCGGCGTCATCGGCCACGGCCACGCTGCCCCCGGGGAGCACCGCGAAGCGGAACGTGGGCGCAAAGACGAGCGGCTCGTGCACGCGTACGCCGCCGCCGGTCGTCCGCGAGCGGGGCGTGCTCACGGTCGCGAGCCGTCGCGGAGCACCGTCGCCCGCCGGCATCCACAGCAGCAGCTCCTCCCCGAACGCGTCGGCGTCGCGCGCGAGCGGATTGCCCATCGCCACGCTCACGATCCCGCCGCGCGGATGCAGCGCGAGCGTCCGCCCGATGAGCATCGTGACGCCAGGAAACGGGACGGAGCGCGCCGTCCCTCCCCGCCCGAAGACGACGAGCGCCCGCCGGCCCGCGTCGGAAACAGTCACCTCGCCGTCGCGGGAGACGGCCATCTGCTGCGGCGCGGTGAGCTCGCCCGGCCCACCGCCGCGCCGCCCGAGGGTTCGAACAAAGCGGCCGGTTGAATCGAACACCACGACGCGCGTGTTCA
The DNA here is from genome assembly GCF_036280135.1 of Longimicrobium sp. Lineage (GTDB taxonomy): Bacteria > Gemmatimonadota > Gemmatimonadetes > Longimicrobiales > Longimicrobiaceae > Longimicrobium. Next base: position 13,532 of record NZ_DASURI010000585.1, on the reverse strand, counting down.
GCCGGTCCAGTACGTACAGGTTCTCGGCGGCATCGAACCCCACGTCGCCGACGGCGCCGAACACGTCCCCACCCGCACCGTCCGCCGCGCCCACGGAAAAGACCTCCCGCACCTCGCGGCGTAGCGCCTGGTCGCGGACCGGCATCCGGACCACCGCCTGCGACGCGAGGGGGCCGGCGATCATCCCCCCCACGCAGGCGAGCGCAATCCATCGGCTACCCGGCACGCGCCCTCCTCCTGGGAAAGGGTGACCGTCGCGGTCGCGCGATCGACGTGCTGTCCATCATAAACTGTCCCCATACCGGCGACAAGGATCGTCCGACATCAGAAACGCAGCCGGCGCCGAGATCATCGGCGCCGGCTGCGTTCGTCTCGATCGGGCCCGGGAAGCGCGGTGTCAGCGATGGGCCAGGCGGTTGGGCTGCACGACCAGCCAGGCCGTGTACTCGCGCCGCTCGCCCGATACCTCCACGGGAATCCGCAGCCCCACGCGCTGGCCCACGGCGGCCTTGTCGCTCAGCAGCCACGCGGGGTCCCATCCGCCGAACGTGGCGGCGCGGAACCGGATGAGCGACGCGGGAATCACGCGCTCCTCCACCGTCCCGCCCGCGGGGACGACGGACGGCGACTGCGCCGCGCCCTGCTCCGCGAAGCGCGTGGACTGGCGCATCACGTGGCTGGTGGAGCCGTCCGTGTCCACGTAGGACGCATCCTCCCACAGGATGCGCGCGGGCACGTCCGTGCGGTTCACGACCACGACCGACAGGCGGTCCGCCGAGGCGGAGACGCGGAACGAGAACGCGTCGTCCGTGGCGCCTTCCTCGCGGGCGGAGGGCAGCGCGGCGGCGCTTACGTCTTCCGTGGCCGCGCGGTCCACGCCGGCGAACGCCAGCCCGTACGGTGACGCGGGGGTGATGCCCAGCGCGGCGCAGCCGTTCAGCGCGCCGGCAACCAGGAACAGGGAGGCGAGGCGGATGTGCTTCATGGAAGAGAAATCCGAAGGGTGAATCGCGGACTTCGACAGGGGGGCCTCCGCACACGATACGTCGGCCATCGTCGGCGGACAACACGTACGTGCCGGGTGGATGCGCCTCCCAGCCGATCGACATCGGCATCCACCCAGCGGATGGGGGCGGGCGGCTGTACATCATCTTGATCCGCAGGCCGCAACGAACCCCTTCCCCGCCCCGCCACGATGCCGTCGATCCGCCGCCGACTCTCGCAGATCGTCATCGCCCTGTCGCTCCTCGCGTCCGCCGGGCTCCATGCGCAGGCGCGCAGCTACGAGGCGCGGCTGCGGGTGGACGGGCGCGAGCGCACGTACCTCGTGGACCTGCCGCCGCAGTACGACGGCCGGCGCGCGCTGCCGCTCGTCCTCGTCCTTCATGGCGGGGGCGGCAACGGGGCGCAGGTGCGGCGCGCCACGGGGATGACGGAGCTGGCGCGCCGCGAGGGCTTCATCGCCGTCTACCCCAACGGCAGCGGGCGCGGGCGCATGCTGACGTGGAACAACGGCACCTGCTGCGGATGGGCCATGCGCGAGCGGATGGACGACACGCGCTTTGTCCGCGCCCTGCTGGACTCGCTGCAGGCCACGCTGCGCATCGACCCTGCGCGAGTGTACGCGGCGGGCCACTCCAACGGCGGGATGATGGCGTACCAGGCGGCGTGCGCGCTGGGCGGGCGCATCGCGGCCATCGGCGTCGTGGCGGGCGAGCTGACGACGTCGGAGTGCCGCCCGCCGCGCCCCGTCTCCGTCGTGCACGTGCACGGGACGGCGGACCGCAACCTGCCGTTCGGCGGCGGCGTGGGACCGGACGCGCGGCAGGCGCATCCGGCGCGGCCCGTCTCGTACGCCATCGACACGTGGCGGCGCATCGACGGGTGCCCCGCCACGCCCGCGGTCTCGCGCGAGGGCACGGTCACGCACACGCACTACGGCCCGTGCGCGGCCGGGACGACCGTGGAGCTGTACGCCATCGAAGGCGGCGGCCACGCCTGGCCCGGTGCGCGGGCGTCGCGTCCGGCCCGCCGCCGCGGCGATCCCCCGAGCCGGGCACTGGACGCCACGGCGGTCCTCTGGCGATTCTTCGCCGCGCACCCGGCCCGCTGAACCCCGTCCCCTCCCGCGATGAATCCGCTCCCCGACGACGTCCGCGCGCACCGCGACTGGCTGCTCTCGTCCATCGACCTGCCGCCGGGCGGAACGGCGGTGGACCTGGGCTGCGGCCGCGGCGCGGACCTGCTCGCCCTCGCCGCCCGGCACGCGGACCCCGCGGCGCGCTTCGTCGGCCTGGACGCGTCGGCGTCGTCCATCGCGGCGGCGGCGGCGGAGGCGGCGGACGACCCGCGCGTCGCGTTCCGCCAGGATCGTCTCGAGGGGCGCATCGCGCTGGCGGACAGCAGCGTGGACGCCGTGTACTCGCACAACCTGCTGGAGTGCCTGGCGGACCCGGACGGCTTCGCGCGCGAGGTGGGGCGCGTGCTGCGGCCGGGCGGCGTGGCCGTGATCGCGCACTGGGACTGGGACAGCCAGCTGTGGGACGCGGACGACCGCGCCGCCGTCCGCCGGCTGGTGCACGCGTTCGCGGACTGGCGGCAGCCGTGGATGGACCACGCGGACGGGTGGATGGGCCGGCGGCTGTGGGGCATCTTCGCGCCCACGGGCCTGTTCCACGGCGAGGTGCGCGCGCGGGTGATGACGAACATGGTGTACGCCGCGCCCGCGTACGGCCACGCGCGCGTCCAGGACCTGGGCAGCATGGCGCGCAAGGGCCTCGTCCCAGCGGGCGACTACGCCGCCTTCGTCCGCGACCTGGAGCACCGCGACCGCGAGGGCCGCTACTTCTACTCCATCACCGGCTACGCCTACGCCGGCCGCCGCCGCGCATCGTAGCCCGGTCGATGAACGCGCCTGTATGCGAAGTACCCGGCTCCGCGCGGAACCGGGGTACTCTGTGTCCTCTGCGGCTCTGCGTGAAAAACGCAGTTCGCCGTTCCACGTCGCCTGCCAGGCGGGGATGGGAATCCGGTGGCCGCCGGTCCCTCTACAGGAGATGACCGGGTGTTCACCCTCCCCTCCCCCATCCAGGAGACGCACGATGAGCTTTGCCTGCCCCGCCTGCCACTCGCAGGACATCCGCCGCCTGCAGATCATCTACCGCGAGGGATCGTCCACCATGCAGGCCACCACCAGCGCGGGGGCCGCTCGCGCGTACACGTCGGGCACCCAGCAGACGCTGCTTTCCCGGGGCGCCGCGCCGCCGGAAAAGAAGAAGGTGGGCGGACTGGTGGTCGGCGTGGTCCTCGGCGCGCTGTTCCTGCTGGGCGGGATGAGCAGCCCCGGCGCGGGACTGCTGTTCGGCCTGGCGCTGGCGGGGATCTGCGGCTGGCTGCTCAAGCAGGCGCTGGACTACAACGGCCAGGAGTTCCCGCGGCTGTTCAAGCGGTGGGAGAACACGTTCATGTGCAACCGCTGCGGCGAGCACTTCATCCCCGCGACGCTCACGGCCCCCGCGATCGCCGGCGCGTGACGTCTGGCGCCCGCCCTCCGCGCGGACCGGGGGACTCTGCTGCCTCGATCCCTTCTGCGTGAGAGAGCAGTTCGCAGCCGGGTTGCGGGGCACGCACCGCCTCAGCACGGACCGCCTTCTACCGATCGCGATCAGGTGGATGATGTGCACCGGCCTCCCTCCGCGCCCGGTGCCGTCATCCTGCCTCCCCCAAAAAACGCGGATCCCGTCCCCTCGCCGAAAGCAGCCCCTCTACCAAGGGACGCCGTCCTCCTGCTGATTCCTCCGGTCCGCGACCGGCCGTCGCGTGGCAGAAACCAAGCGCTTCCGACCTCCCAAAGCGCTTCGCCGATGCGAGCCTGGGGCTGGCGTCAGGACCCCGCGCGCGCAAGCTTGTGGGCGTGGGACGGCTCCGCTCCACGATCCGCGTCCCGCGATCCGCATCCCATCCCCACGCCCCTGCCCCACCCGGATGATCGACCTCTTCGAAATCGACGGCTTCCTGGACGAAGACACACGCGCCCGCCTCGTGGCGGAGCTGGACGCGGCCGGCGGCGCGCCGGCCACCGTGCTCAGCGGCGACGTGCACACCATGTCGCGCAAGACCACGCGGGTGGCTGTCTCGCCCGAGACCCGCGCGCTCGTCCGCCAGCGGCTGATGGAGCGCAAGGCGGAGCTGGAGGCGCACTTCGGCATCGCCGTCACGGAGTGCGAGGAGCCGCAGTTCCTGCGCTACGAGACGGGCGACTACTTCGTCCCGCACCAGGACGGCAACACGCCCATGGTGTGGGACGACTCGCGCTTTCGCCGCATCTCCGCCGTCATCTTCCTCAGCCACAAGGCCGAGGAGCCGATGCCGGACACGTACGGCGGCGGATCGCTCGTCTTTCACGGGCCCTGGAACGGGCCGCAGGAGCGCGTGGCCGCCACCGCCACGCCCGGCAGCCTGGTCACCTTCCGCGCGGAGACCACGCACGAGGTCACGCCCGTGACCCACGGCGTGCGCTACACCATCGCCACCTGGTTCCGCTGATCCACGCCCGCTGATCTCCGTCGCGGCGCCTCCATCCGCGCCTGGTGACGGATCCGAACTACGTTCTCACACGGCACTTCGTGAACGGGGTCAACGGTTTCCTGGAAGGTGCGCATCGGCCCGGCTCTCCGTCATGGACGAGCCGGGCCGACGCGTTTGCCGGGTCCGCCACGCCCCACGCATGTTCCCCGCGCGTCCCACTCCTCACGCTCCGCTCCGGCGCGGAATGAGCGCCGGATTCCCGTAACCCGCTGTCAGCAATGCAGATGAGGTCCGATCCGACGACGACACGTTGCTCGGCGTGGGGCGTGCGTGGCGCGCCGCCGGCCGGCACCCCGCCGGCATTCATCCGTGGAATCTCATCGATAGCGGGAGCGCATCATGATCTGGTGGCGTGGCAAGGGAATCTGGGTCCTGTTCATCGTGGTGGGCGTGGTGGTGGCGACGATCATGGCGATGGGGGCAGTGCTGCCGTACGCGGCCATCAACGCCGGCGGCGCGCCGGTGGGCGTGGGGCTGATGCTGGCCGGGCTGGCGTGCTACCCGTTCGGCGAATACACCCGCAAGCGGCAGGGTGCGGTGCTGGACGGCGAGCTGGCGCTGGACGCGGGGCATCACTCGCTGTTCTTCATCCCCGTCCATTTCTGGCCGTGGCTGCTGGGCGCGGGCGGGCTGGTGGTGTGCGTGCGGGCCATGATGATGGCGTAGCGCCGAATCTTCCCGTGCGTGCCGCCCGTATGCACGGCGGGCGCGCATCCCGGCGCGCATGGCACCGGCCCGACGTGGAAGAGAGAACGAGACGATGGAAGGCATCCTGGCCCTGATGATCCCCGTGCTGGCCATGGCCACCGGCCTGGTGGCCGCGATCCGAATGCCGCGGGACCAGCTGGCCAATCGGCGCCGCTGGGGCCGCCGCTGGCACAACGAGCCCCTGGCGCCCGCCGCCGATCCCGCGCTGGCCACCGAGGTGGCGCTGCTGCGCGAGGAGCTGGCACAGGTGCGGGAGCGGCTGGACTTCACGGAGCGCCTGCTGATGGATGCCGCGCCCGTTCAGCGCATCGCCACGCCCGCCGTGTCCGTGCCGGCCGCCGCGCCGTCCCCGCTCTCCGTGCCGCTTGCGCGCTGACGCCGTCCCGTCCCCGTGTGGAACGGAGATTGAGAAAGGTCCGGCTAAAACGCAGGACCTCACCCCCGGACCGGACGGCGGACGATGGAACCGCAGGACAACAAGAAGATCGCGCTGGGCAAGGCCGTGAACGCGCACGAGCTGGCCGAGGCCGCGCTGAACGACCTGATGAAGGACGGCACGGATCCGCGCTACGCGGCGATGGTGGAGCGCATCCGCCGGAACATCGACGAGCTGCGCGTGGAATCCGCCACGAGCGACCCCGCCGAGCGCGTGTAGAAAGACCAACTGAATTTCTCACGCAGAGGGAGCAGAGGCAGCAGAGTACCCCGGTTCCGCGCGGACTGAAGTACTCTGCTGCCCCTGCTCCCTCTGCGTGAGAATTCTTTTTTCCCGCCCCCTGCACAATGCCGGGGCTGGCGCGACGATGCCCATCGCATGACTTTTCATCCGCACGCCTGACGTCCCCGCCGCGCTTTCCGAGGTTCGCTTGCCCCGCGCGCTCTCCCGACTTCGCCGACGCATGTGGAACGTGGTGCTCGTCCTCGCGGGCGTTCTGCTCCTGGGCTACGTGGCGCTGCGGCTCACCACGCGGCCCACGAACGACCGCGCCTGGCGCCCCGAGCAGGCCCGCCTGCCGCACGTGACCTTCGACAGCAGCCGCGTGCACGTGCGCGACGTGCGCGACTTTACCTTTCGCTCCGCCACCGACTTTACCCCCGCGTACCGCGACCGCACGTACGACCTGGACAAGCTGCAGCGCGTGTGGTTCGTGCTGTCGCCGTTCAGCCGCGAGTGGCGGGGGCCGGCGCACACCTTTCTCACGTTCGGTTTCAGCGACGGGCAGTACGTGAGCATCTCCGTGGAGGCGCGGCGCGAGGCGAGCGAGACGTACTCCATCTGGAAGGGCGCCCTGCGGCAGTACGAGCTGATGTACGTCATCGGCGAGGAGCGCGACGTCATCGGGGTGCGCGCCGTCACGCAGGACGACCCCGTTTACCTGTATCCCGCCCGCGCCACGCCCGGGCAGGCGCGGGCCCTGTTCGTGGCCATGCTGCAACGGGCGCAGGAGATCGAGCGCGCGCCCGTCTTCTACAACACGCTCACGAACAACTGCACGACGAACATCCTGCGCCCCGTCAACGCATTGCTGGACAACGACATCCCCATCGGCCTGGGGATCGTGCTGCCCGGCTACTCCGACAAGCTGGCGCTGGAGCGCGGCCTCATCGACACGGACCTGCCGCTGGAGCAGGCCCGCGCCGCGTTCCAGGCCAACGATCGCGCGCGGGCCGCCATCCACAGCCCCGACTTCAGCGCGCGCATCCGCTCGTAGGTCCTTTCCCGAACCCAGGTGGATTCCATGCAGTCCGCGGACGTGGTGGTGATCGGCGGTGGCGTGATCGGAGCGAGCGTGGCCTATCACCTGGCGCGCGGCGGATGCACGGACGTCGTCGTCCTCGATACCGCGCCGGGCCCCGGCCAGGGAAGCACGGGCCGCGCGACGGGCGGATTTCGCGCGCAGTTCGGCTCCGCGCCCAACATCCGCCTCTCGCTCCTGGCGCGCGACGCCCTGCGCCGGTTCGCGGACGAGACGGGCGTGGACCCCGGCTATCACCCGGTGGGCTACCTCTTTCTCGCGGCGACGCCATCGGAGCTGCAAATCCTGCTCGACGCGCAGGCGCTGCAGCACGCGGAGGGCCTGCACGAGGCGCGGGCGGTGGACGCGGACGAGGCGCGCGCCCTCAATCCCGCCATCCACGGCGAGATCGCGGGCGGCACCTTTTGCCCCACGGACGGCTACATCCGCCCGCTGGAGATCCTGCGGGGATACCGCGAGGCGGCGGAGCAGATGGGCGTCCGCTTCGCCTGGGACGCGCCCGTGACGGGGCTGCGGATGGAGGGCGATGCCGTGCGCGCCGTGCAGACGCCCGCGGGCGAGATCGCGGCGGGCGCCGTGGTGAACGCGGCGGGTGCGTGGGCGGCGCGCGTGGCGCGGATGGCGGGAATCGGCCTGCCCGTGCGGCCGCTGCGCCGGCAGGTGGCGCTGACGGACCCGTGCGCCCTGCTGCCGGCCGACATGCCCATGACCATCTTTTGCGACGACGGCTTTCACCTGCGCGTGCGCGACGGCCGCGTCCTGCTGCTGCAGCCGGACGAGCCGGCGGGGGACGATCCGTATCACGCGGAGGTGGAGGACGATTGGGTGGGCGCCGTCACGCGCCGCGCGTGCGAGCGCATCCCGTGCCTGCGCGACGCGTCCATCGACCGGGCGGGGTGCTGGGCGGGGCTGTACGAGATGTCGCCGGACCACCACGTGCTGCTGGGCCCCGCGCGCGAGGTGCCGAACTTCTACCTGACCAACGGCTCGTCCGGCCACGGCGTGATGCATTCGCCCGCCATCGGCCTGCTGCTGGCGGAGATGATGCTGCACGGCGAGGCGCGGTCGATGGATGCGCACGCGCTGCGGCCGGGCCGTTTCGCGGAGGGCGAGCCCGTGGTGGGAAGCGCGCTCCTGTAGCGGACGGCGAAACGACGACAGGCACGCCTCACTGCCCAATCGGCACGAGTGTCATCCTGAGGAGCCGCCGCGTGATCCCGAACGCTCCACGGGCCATGGCGGCGACGAAGGATCTTGCCCGCAAAGCGACAAGCCGGCTTCGATGCACGAGACCAGCCTCACGATTCGCAGAGAAGATCCTTCGGTCGCGCCATAGTCCTGCGTGGGTTCACGTCATGCGTGGCGCTCCCTCAGGATGACGCGCGTGGGGTTCATCGAAAGGGGGATTGGGTAATTCCCTTTCAGGTGCGTCGTAGGAGCGGGACCCGGCAGTTTCGTCGGCAGACCAATCGACATCGAGACAGGAAACACGCGATGCTGAAGTACGAGCAGGTGGTACCGGAGGAGGCGCGGGACGGAGCGCCGCTCGTGGTGCTGCTGCACGGGCGGGGGACGGACCGGTTCGACCTGCTGGGGCTGGCGCCGCACGTCGCGCCGGACGCCGTCGTCGTCACGGCCGAGGCGCCGCATCCCGGCGCGCCGTGGGGGTACGGGCCCGGCTGGGCGTGGTACCGCTTCGTCGGCACCGACGCGCCCGAGCCCGAGAGCTTCGAAGCCTCGCAGCAGGCGCTCGCCGCGTTCCTGGCGGAGCTGCCGGCACGCCTGCCCGTCCGCACGGGGCCGCTGGTGCTGGGCGGATTCTCGCAGGGCGGCACCATGTCGCTGGGCTACGCGCTCCGGAACCCCGGCGCCGTGCCGCTCGTCCTCTGCCTGAGCGGCTTTCTGCCGCGCCATCCCACAGTCCGCGCCGCGGCCGAAACGGTGCGCGGCACGCGCTTCTTCTGGGGCCACGGGACAATGGATCCCGCCATCCCCTTCGCGCTGGGCCAGGAGGGCCGCGCCGCCCTCCGCGCGGCGGGCGCGGACCTGGAGACGCGCGACTACCCCATGGGCCACGGCATCGACGGTGACGAAGCCGCGGACGTGCGCGACTGGATCGCGCGGTCGCTCCCGGCGGAGGGTGCCGCGTGATCTGGGACACGCACGCCCTCGGCGGCCGCGAGCGCTACCAGCTGCTCACCTCGCTCGTCGTCCCCCGCCCCATCGCGTGGGTCAGCACCCGCTCGGCGGACGGACAGCGCAACCTGGCCCCGTTCAGCTACTTCGCGGCCGTGTCGGCCACGCCGTTCCTGGTCTCCGTCTCCATCGGCAGCCGCCGGGGCGAGGACAAGGACTCGCTGCGCAACATCCGCGACACGGGCGCGTTCTGCGTCAACCTCGCCACGGAGGCGCAGCTGGCGCAGGTGAACGAGACGTCCGGCGAGTGGGGGCCGGAGGTGGACGAGTTCGTGATGGCGGGACTGGAATCTGCCCAGGCGGACTCGGTGGATGCGCCGTACGTCGCCGGCTGCCCGGCCGTGCTGGAGTGCCGCGTGCAGCAGATCGTGGCGCTGGAGGGCTCGCCCAACACCCTGGTGATCGGCGAGGTGCTGCGCGTGCGCGTGGCCGACGAGATCCCCATGATCCCCGGCACGCACTTCGTCGACACGGCGGCCCTGCGCCCCGTCGCGCGGCTGTGGGGCGACCTCTACACCACCCTTGGCGACCTTCCCGCCCTCGAGCGGCCCGCCGTGTAACACGGCGGCTCCGGCCGCGCCGCGCTCCGATCACCGATCCACTCAGGCCGTTGCATTTCCACAAACGGCGTGTTATGTATGTGGCGCTCCCGTCGAACGCCCCATCACGCCCTCACGCTGGAGATGCTCGCATGCGCAAGCTACGCCTGCGGTTGGACCATCTGTCCGTAGAGTCGTTCGAGACCGATCGTGCACCCGGCTTCGCGGGTACAGTGCAGGGCCGGCAGGAAGAGGACGCGTTTCCCGCCGCAAGCGCGCCCAATCCGTGCCTGCCGGAGACGTACCTCACGTGCCCCCGCCGCCGCACCGAATACGCCAGCTGCGTTGCGAACTGCGAATGCACCAACGGACTGCGCGCGTGCCTCGCGGGTCCGGACACTCTCTGATCCGCAAGGAGGACGTACCATGCGCAAGATCCAGCTGAACCTCGACACGCTCGCCGTGGAGTCGTTCGAAACCAACGCCGTGCCCGCCGCGCGCGGTACCGTGGAGGGCAGGCAGGACGAGGCGGTCGTGTTCGCCATCACCGACCTGTGCCAGACGCTGCGCTGCCCCACGCAGTACTACAGCTGCGCCGTCCAGCAGTCCGCGCCCGCCAGCTGCCAGTACGGCTGCGACTGCACGGTCAAGGGCAGCCCCTGCTGATCCGCGGATCCCATCCACCACGCAGACGGAGGACGTACCATGCGCAAGATCCAGCTGAAGCTCGAGTCGCTCGCCGCGGAGTCGTTCCAGACCGACGCCGTTCCCGCCACCCGTGGCACCGTGGAGGGCAGGCAGGATGACGCGGCCCTGCTGGCCGTCTCGCGAGTAAACCCGTTGTGCCAGACGTACAAGTGTGTCTACACGGAGTGGTACAGCTGCGCGGTGGAGAACACCCTGCCCGCGAGCTGCCAGTACGGATGCGACTGCACGCAGGCCGGCAGCCCCTGCTGATCCGCCGATCCTGATCCGCCCCGAAAGGCGCGGATCGGCCGATGCGACAAAACGGGACGGGCGCCCCCTCGTGGAGCGCCCGTCCCGTTTCTTCATCCTGGCGGGCCGCCTGAAGACGGTTGCGCGGCGGGCGGACAGGCTGTCTTCTTCATCGATCCGCCTGTTCGACTTGCCGAAAGGGGAACGATGCGCATCCGCACCGCGTGGCTGGTCCTCGCCCTACCACTGGCGTCCTGCGGAACAGCCGCGCCCGCCGCCGACACCGCCCGCGTGCCGGGCGCGGCGCAATCGGCGCGCTACGATCCCGCGCGCGACTTGGGGCCGCTGTTCCACGACGTGCAGGTGGCCAGCATCTTTCCCGATTCCAAGACCTTCGTCGACGCCGTCCCGCGCCGCCCGCCGGCACAGATCGCCGCGCTGTACGCCACCGCGCGCGCATCCGCCGGGTTCGACCTCGCGGCGTTCGTGCGCACGCACTTCGAGGTGCCGGGCGCGCCGGCGACGGGCGCATCCGGCGCCGCGCCGGGGGAGATGGAGGCGCACATCCGCGCGCTGTGGCCGCTCCTCACGCGCCAGCCGGACGACGCCGCGTCCACGTCGTCGCTCATCCCCCTGCCCAACGCGTACGTGGTGCCCGGTGGCCGCTTCCGGGAGGTGTACTACTGGGACTCGTACTTCACCATGCTGGGCCTGGTGGAAAGCGGGCGCACGGACCTCGTCCGCAGCATGCTGGACAACTTCGCGCACCTGGTGCGGACGATCGGCCACGTGCCCAATGGCAACCGCACGTACTACCTGGGCCGCAGCCAGCCGCCGTACTTCGCCGCGATGGTGGGACTGTACGCGCGAGCGGCGGATACCACGCAGGCGCTGCGCTGGCTGGACGCGCTGGAGGCGGAGCACGCGTTCTGGATGGACGGTGCGGCGTCGTTGGCGCCCGGCACGGCGCACCGGCGCGTGGTGCGCCTGCCGGACGGCTCGCTCCTGAACCGCTACTGGGACGACCGGCCGGAGCCGCGCCCGGAGTCGTACCGCGAGGACTGGACGCTCGCGCAGACGCTGCCGGAGAACCGCCGCGAGGCTTTCTACCGCAACGTCCGCGCGGCGGCGGAAAGCGGATGGGACTTCAGCAGCCGGTGGATGCGCGACCCGTCGGACCTACGCACGCTGGAGACGACGGAGCTCGCGCCGGTGGACCTCAACAGCCTGCTCTACCACGCGGAGCAGACCATCGCCGCCCTGCGCGGCTTTCGCGGCGGTCCGGGCGACGCGGAGGCCGCGGCGCGCTTCCGCGCCTTGGCCGACGCGCGGCGGCGGGCGCTGCTGGGGGCCGCGTACGACGTGGCGTCCGGCTTTTTCTACGACGTCCGCTGGCGCACGGGCGCGCGGGTGGAGAACCGGCCCACGCTGGCGGCCGCCGTGCCGCTGTACTTTGGTCTGGCGACGCCGGAGCAGGGGCGCGCCGTGGCGGCGCGGCTGGAGCGCGACTTCCTTCGCCGCGGCGGATTCGTGACGACGCTGGTAACGTCCGGCCAGCAGTGGGACGCGCCCAACGGCTGGCCGCCGCTGCAGTGGCTGGCCATGGAGGGCGTGCGCCGCTACGGCCGCGCGGACCTGGCGGATGATGCCCGCGCGCGCTGGCTGGCGCTCAACCGGCGCGTCTACGCGGCGACGGGCAAGATGACGGAAAAGTACGACGTGGTCGATCCCGCGCGTCCCGCCGGCGGCGGCGAGTATCCCACGCAGGACGGCTTCGGCTGGACCAACGGCGTGGCGCTGGCGCTCAGCGCCCAGGAGCGTGCGCCGCGCGCCGCCGCTCCCAATCGGCCAGCGCCACCCGCCGCGGCCCGGCGCTGATCATCCTCCCCTCATCCGCCACCGCGCGACCCGCCATGGCCACGCATCCGCCCCTGCGTTCCCCGCTGGATCCCGTCTTCGAGGGCCACACGGACGTCCCGTTCGCGTTCGCCGAGCAGTTCTTTCATCGCGCGGACCTGCCGTACGGCATGCGGCTGGAGGGCGTGATGCACCGCGTCTGGCATCGCCCCCGGTGGCTGGCGCCGCTGTTCCGCTGGCTGGGCGGCCTGCGCATCCTCGTTCCCCGCGGCGGCACGGAGGTGCCCACGACACTCACCGTCCGGCCGGGATGGAGCGCGCTGGACGGCGTGTACCACGTGTGGGACCGCACGTTCGCGTTCGATTCGCCCGTGCGTTTTCCGACGTCCATCATCTACGACGCGAAGATCGACCAGGTGGTGGACCTGGTGGGGCCGCGCGACGTGCTCTACATGGTGTGGAAGGCGCGGTACCATCCGCCGGACCGTTTTACGCTGGACACGCACTCCATCGCCCTGCGCGTCCGCGGGCGCAGGCTGTGGCTGCCGAAGTGGTTGTGGAAGCTGATGTTCGGCACGGTCACCTTCTGGCAAAAGGCGGACAGCAAGGAAGGCGACACCGTGCGCGTGAACCTGCTGATCATCCACCCGGTCTTCGGACGGATCTTTGGATACGAGGGAACCTTCCGCACCGTGCGCGTGCTGAAGGACGCGGCTGCGGCGGATGCACGGGACAGTGTAAAGAAAACAGCGACAACGTGATCCATCCCCTGCTGTCATTCTGAAGGAGGCGCCGTCGCGATCCACCCCGTGCACGATGGCGCCGACGGAAGAATCTGGTCGCGCCGCGCACGGACCTCGCCCGTGCACGAACCCCTCGCGCGAGAACTCAGCGCACGGGCGGGATCACGCACTCCGGCAACCAGATTCTTCGGCCGCCGGCGCCCCATCCA
>NZ_DASURI010000584.1:0-5693 GCF_036280135.1 Longimicrobium sp. | reverse complement strand
CACCGAGTCCAGCGGCAGGGTGCCGCAGCTCCCGGTGGCGCAGGCCGGCACGCGCCGGTCCGCGTTCAGCTCCAGGAGCGTGCGGGCGCTGAGCACGCCGCCCACGGCGAACGCCCCGGGGCCCGGCTCCGGCTGCTCCGGCGTGTAGATCGTCGTCCGGGTGCCGGACGTGACGATCGTCTGGTTGAGGGTGGTGTCGGGGATGGCGTTCTCGGGCCGGATCTGCGCCCGCAGCACGATCTCGAACAGCTCCACCCGCGCGCCCGGCGTGGTGGTGGTGACGATGATGCCGTTGCTGGAGGAGTCCGCCAGCGCCCGCACCTCGGCCGACGAGATGGTGATGGAGATGGAGTCGCCCCCCGCGTACGTCCCCTCGCCCAGCAGCACGCCGCGGGTGCCGCCCGGCTGCGTCCACGGCGTACGCGCGCCGCCCGTGTCCACGGCCGTCGTCCAGGTGGCCGTGGGCGCGTGCCACGACTGGGCGGCCTGGTACACCCGCAGGGTCACGGGGCCCGGCGTGCTGCTGGCCGCCGTGTCCACCCGCAGCACCATGCGGCTGTTCAGGTAGCGAAAGGCCGTGTCCGTCACCTGCAGCCCCTCGCGGACGTAGGTGACGGTGCTGGGAAAGCCCACGAAGCGCGCCAGGGCGTTGGCGTCCAGCGCCCCGCCGAACTGGTTGGCCACCAGCACGCCCGACAGGCTGGACGCCCCGGTGTATCCGCGGGCGCTGCTCACCACGCGAAAGAACTCCGACGCGGGGAAGATCACCTCGCGGGTGACGGGGATGGACCCCGGCGGAAACTGGTCGTCGCCCGAGAGCGTGGGCGCCTCGTCCGAGCAGGCGCCCGCCGACAGCGCCAGCAGGGCGAGCAGGCCGGAGAGTAGAAAGCGGCGTTGCATCCGTTGGGAAAGGATCACGGGTCGTGCAAGTCGGGGCGCCCCGGACGGGGGCGCGGCCCGTAAAAAGCGCGGCGGCCGGGGCCGTTGCAACCGGCCGGAGCCGCCGCGCGCGTTGCCTGTTACGCGGGGCCGGGGCTCCGCGTTCCGTTCACGTACACGCGCGGCATCCGCGCGCCCAGCCCGGTGAGGATCTCGTACGAGATGGTGCCGCACCGGCCGGCCACCTCCTCCAGCCCGATGTGCTCCCCGCCGTCCGTGCCGATAAGCGTGGCCACGTCGCCGGCCTGTGCCCCGGGCACGTCCGTCAGGTCCACGACGGTCATGTCCATGGAGACGCGGCCGATGATGGGCACCCGGCGCCCCCGCACCAGCGCCTCGCCCCCCGCGGGGGACAGGCGCCGCGGCAGCCCGTCGCCGTAGCCGATGGAGAGCGTGCCCCACCGCTCCGGCCTGCGCGACGTGTAGGTGGCGCCGTATCCGCAGCTCCATCCCGCCGGCACGTCGCGGACGAGGGCCACGCGGGCCCGCACCGACGCCACCTCCTCGGGCCGCGCGTCCGGCCCGGCCGCCCCCCCGTACAGGAAGATGCCGGGGCGGACGAGGTCCAGGCCAAAGCCGTTGCGCCGCAGGGCCGCCGCGCTGTTGGCGCTGTGGATGACCCGGCGCTCCGTGCCGTCCCGCGGGGGCGGCAGCGCCTCCAGCGCCCGCATGAAGCGCCGCTGCTGCTCGTCGGTGGGACCCAGGTCCGGCTCATCCGCGGAATGGAAGTGCGTGAAACACCCTTCCCACGTCAAAAGGTCCCCTGCGAGCGCATCCGCCTCGCGCCCCCACGCCGCGGCGTCCGCGAACGGAAAGCCGGCGCGGCCCATCCCCGTGTCGATCTCCGCGTGAAACGCAAGGCGGCGCCCCGTCTCGCGGGCCGCGTGGGCCCAGCGGCGGACGCCGTCCAGGTCGGAAAGGGCCGGGGTAAGGCCGGCGCGGGCCGCGCGAAGGAACTCGCCCGGGGGCTGGGCCGCGAAGACGACCACGCGCCCCGTCCAGCCCAGGTCGCGCAGCTGCTCGCCCTCCGCCACCGCGGCGACGCCGATGGCCCACAGCTCGCGGGGGTCCAGCTCCGCCTGCACGATGCGGAGCACGTCGGCCACGCCCAGGCCGTAGGCGTCGGCCTTGAGCATGGGGACCACGGACGCGGCCGGCCCCGCGGCGTCCTTGACGCGCCGCAGGTTGCGCCGCAGCGCCGCCTCGTCCACCTCTACCCAGGCCCGGGAAACCACCGTTGACGTATCGGACACAAACCGAGTATTCTAGGCCGACCGTGAGAGACTCGCAAGCTGAAACGCCCCCGGCCGGCCGTGAAAGCGGCGTCCTCGACCGCGCCCTCGCGCTGGTCGAGTTTCTTCGCGCGCACTGTCCCTGGGACGCCGCGCAGACCCCCGCCTCGCTCACCCGCTACCTGCTGGAAGAGGCGCACGAGACGGCCGGCGCCATCGCCGCCGGCGATCCCGAGGCCCTGCGCGGCGAGCTGGGCGACCTGCTGCTGAACGTGGCCTTCCAGGTCGTGATCGGCGAGGAGACGGGCGCCTTCAGCCGCGAAGAAGTGGTCGCCGGGCTGGAGCAAAAGATGCGCCGCCGCCACCCCCACCTGTACGGCCTGGGCCCGGCGGAGCCGTGGGAGACCCTCAAGGCCCGCGAGCGGGGCGACGCGAAGTCCGAGAGCATCCTGGACGAGGTGCCCTCGGGGCTGGACCCGCTGCTGCTGGCCTTTCGCATCCAGGACCGCGTGGCCCGGGTGGGCTTTGACTGGGACGACGCACGCGGCGCCCTGGACAAGGTGCGCGAGGAGGCCGAGGAGATCGGCGCGGAGCTGGGCGAGGCGGACCCCGACCGGCTGCAGGACGAGGTGGGCGACCTGCTGTTCGCCGCCGTGAACCTGGCGCGGCTGGCGCGGGTGCATCCCTCCGCCGCCCTGGCGGGGGCCAACGCCAAGTTCTCGCGCCGCTTTCGCGCCCTGGAGCGCCTGGCCGCCGAGCGCGGCGTGGTGTGGGGCCAGGCCACGCTGGAGGAGCTGGACCGCCTGTGGGACGAGGTCAAGCGCATCGAGCGGGGCATCCCCGCGCCGCCGGCGGACGAGAAGGACGCGCAGTGACCCGAATCGTGCATCACCCGTCGCCCGGTCCGGTCTCCCGGGCCCGCCGGACCGCCACCAGCCCGCACCGCACCGACGGATGAAGCTCCGGCAACGCATCGTCCTGACGCTGGTGGGGATCACCGTCGTGCTCGCCATCCCGGCGGCGTACGGCCTCGTGGGGCTCCGTGCCGTCCACGACATCACCGACCGCCTGTCGCAGCAGCGGGTGGCCACGAGCACGCTGGGCGACCTGCGCAACGCGGCCGAAACGGCCCTCGACGGGCAGCGCCGGTACGTGGCCGTGTTCCGCGTGAGCAGCGTGCTCGACGACACGACCACGGCCCAGGACACCTCGCGGGTGCGCATCCAGGTGGACAGCGCCATCCAGTCCGCCGTGCGCGCACTGGGCGTGCTGCGCACCCAGAACGGGGGCGAGTACGCCCGCGCAACCGTGCCCGCCGCGGAGACCTGGTCGCAGATCGCCGAGAACATCCGGCGGGAGCGGGGCCTGCTGGCGGCCCGGGAGGACGCGGCGGATACCCTGCGGCTGGCGCTCGAGGACCAGTTCGCGGTGCTGGAGCCGCGGCTGGACGCGATCGAGAGCACGATCGTGCGGCGCACGGGCGACGAGCTGGACGAGGCGGAGCGGATCGCCAAGAACGCCGCGAGCACCACGCTGCTGGCCCTGGCCCTGTCGCTGGCGGCCACGCTCCTCATCGGCACGCTGCTCACGCGGACGCTGCTGCGGCCCATCGCGCTGCTGCGGCAGGGGATGGGGTCGGTGGCGGAGGGCGACTTCGAGCCGCACGTGCGCATCCCCCGCGAGCGGCCGGACGAGCTGGGCGACCTGGCGCGCTCGTTCGGCACCATGACGGAGCAGCTGCGCGAGCTGGACCGGCTCAAGGCCGAGTTCGTCTCCGTGGCCAGCCACGAGATCAAGACGCCGCTGTCCGTCATCCGCGGCTACGTGACGCTGCTGGCCGACGGCATCTACGGCGACGTGAACGACCAGCAGAAAAAGACGCTGGAGGCCGTGAGCGCGCAGACGGACCGGCTTACGCGCCTCGTGCACCGGCTGCTGGACGTGAGCCGCTTCGAAGCGGGCGGCGCGCGGCTGGAGCTGCGGCAGATCGAGCTGCGCCCGTTCTTCGACGAGCTCACGGAGGACTTTCGCGTTCTCGCCGTGCAGAACGGCATCGAGTTCCCCGTGCGCCTGGCGGATGACCTGCCGCGCACGCTGGTGGGCGACGAGGACCGGCTGAACGAGGTGCTGGGCAACCTGCTGAGCAACGCGTTCAAGTTTACGGCCAAGGGCGGCACCATCCGGGTGGACGCGGCGCGGTGCGACGGCGGCATCCAGGTGGAGGTGGAGGACACGGGCGTGGGCATCCCCCCGGACAAGCTGCCGCACGTGTTCGAGAAGTTCTACCAGGTGGACAACGAGGCCCAGCCGCGGTCGGTGGGGTCGGGGCTGGGGCTGGCCATCGCGCGCGAGATCGTGGAGGCGCACGGGGGCACGATCGGTGCAGAAAGCCAGGTGGGGCGCGGCACGCGCTTTCGCGTGTACCTCCCCGAGCGGCCGCCCGCGGCCGCGGGCCACGCCTGACCGATTTGTCCTTTCCGCGAGCGGATGAAGATCCCGACTGCACTCCTTTTCGCCGTGCTGCTGGCCGGGTGCTCCGTGCTGGGGCCGGAGAACCTGGGCCCGGGCGCGGCCAGCCGCGACCAGCTGTGGCGGCAGGGGCACGCGGCCATGCACGCGGACTCGTTCCGGGTGGCCATGGCGGCGTTCCAGCGGCTGGCCGCGGAGCACCCGCGCGACGAGCAGGGCCGCGAGGCGCGCTTCTACCTGGCCACGCTGTACCTGGAGCCGGCCAACCCGGAGTTCGACGCGGCGCTGGCCACGCAGAACCTGGAGCTGTACCTGGCGGCCGACACGGCGGGCGGCCGTCTGACGCGGCGACCCGAAGCAGAGCGGCTGCTGGGCCTGTCGCGCCAGCTCACCCTTCCCTGCGAGCAGCGCACGGGCGACCTGCGCTGCGACCCGGACGTGATCGTCCGCACGCGCCCCGGCGGCTCGGACACCGTCGTCGTGCGGCAGCCCGCGGACCAGAGCGCCGAGGTGGCCCGCCTGCGTCGCGAGCTCAACGAGCGCGACGCCACCATTCGCCAGCTGCGCGAGGAGCTGCAGCGCATCCGCAACACGCTGGCGCCGAGACCGTGACGGCAGTGCGAAAGTGCGGAAGTGCGGAAGTGCGGAAGTGCGAAAGTGCGAAAGTGGCTCAGCGGCCGATCGACCTGAGCAGGTAAGCGCCGCTGACCAGCCAAAAGCCCCGTCTCGATGACGCTGATGCGTCGCCGGACGGGGCTTCGATCGTTTGGAGGGATGGCGCACGCCGGGAGGCCGCGCCCGTTGGCGGTTGAAGCCCTGTTCGCAGAGCGCGTCGGCGCACCCAACCCGATCGCCGTCACTTTCGCACTTTCGCACTCACGCACTTCCCTCCCCTACCCCACCCGGAACATCCGCGCGCGCTCCTCGTAGCGCGTGGCGAGGGCGTCGCGCAGCTCGGGATGGCGGGCCAGCTCGGGGTCGCGCTCCACGATGGCGCGCGCCTCGCCACGGGCCGCGGAAAGCAGGTTCAGGTCCTTTTCCAGGTCCGCGAAG
>NZ_DASURI010000583.1:0-3191 GCF_036280135.1 Longimicrobium sp. | reverse complement strand
GCCGTTCGCGCATACGGGAGGGAACAGGGAATAGGGAATAGGGAATAGGGAATAGCAGGCAACTGCATCTCACGACCCGGATCCCTACTCACGCACTCACGCACTCACGCACTTTCGCACTTTCGCACTTTCGCACTAGTTTCCCTGCTCGCCAGAGACCGCTCGGACCATTTCGTTTCGGAAACCATCGCATGATGCCCCACCACAGGATCGCAGACCTCCTGCGCGGCGCCGTGCCCGCGGGAGAGGCCGTCACGCTCAAGGGCTGGGTGCGCACCCGGCGCGACAGCAAGGCCGGCCTGTCGTTCATCAACGTGCACGATGGATCGGGCTTCGCGCCCATCCAGGTGGTGGCCTCGCGCGACCTGCCCAATTACGACGCCGAGGTGCTGCGGCTCACCACGGGCGCGTCGCTCATCGTCGAAGGCGAGCTGGTGGCGACGCCCGGCCGTCCGCAGCCCGTGGAGGTGCACGCGAAGTCCATCGAGGTGGTGGGCTTGGTGGACGACCCGGAGACGTACCCCATCCAGCCCAAGCAGCACTCCATGGAGTTCCTGCGCGGCGTGGCCCACCTGCGCGTGCGCACCAACACGTTCGGCGCGGTGGCGCGGGTGCGGCACGCGCTGGCCATGGCCGTGCACCGGTTCTACGACCAGCGCGGGTTCTACTGGGTGCACACGCCCATCATCACCACCAGCGACGCCGAGGGCGCGGGCGAGATGTTCCGCGTGAGCACGCTGGACCTGATGAACCTGCCGCGCACGCCCGAGGGGGAAATCGACTTCGGCAAGGACTTCTTCGGCCGGTCTGCGTCGCTCACGGTGAGCGGACAGCTGAACGTGGAGGCGTACGCCATGGCGCTGGGCAACGTCTACACGTTCGGCCCCACGTTCCGCGCGGAGAACAGCAACACCACGCGCCACGCGGCCGAGTTCTGGATGATCGAGCCGGAGATCGCGTTCGCCGACCTGAACGACGACGCGGACCTGGCGGAGGACTTCATCAAGTCCATCACCCGCGACCTGCTGAACGAGCGGGGCGACGACATGGCGTTCTTCGACGAGCGCATCCAGCCCGGCGTGGTCAAGCGGCTGGAGACGCTGGTGGAGTCGCCCTTCGAGCGGATGAGCTACACCGAGGCCGTGCGGCGGCTGCAGGAATCGAAAAAGAAGTTCGAGTTCCCCGTGGAGTGGGGCGTGGACCTGGCCACGGAGCACGAGCGGCACCTGACGGAGGAGATCGTGGGCGGCCCCGTCGTCGTGACGGACTATCCCAAGGAGATCAAGTCGTTCTACATGCGCCTGAACGAGGACGGGCGCACGGTTGCGGCCATGGACGTGCTGGCCCCGGGGATCGGCGAGATCATCGGCGGGTCGCAGCGCGAGGAGCGGCTGGACGTGCTGGACCGGCGGATGGGGGAGATGGGGCTGGACCCGGCCGCGTACTGGTGGTACCGCGACCTGCGCCGCTACGGGACGGTGCCGCACGCGGGCTTTGGCCTGGGCTTTGAGCGGATGATCATGTACGCCACGGGGATGGCCAACATCCGCGACGTGCTGCCGTACCCCCGCACCCCCGGCAGCGCCGACTTCTGATCCCCATCCGGTGGATCCCATCCGCCCGGGCGAGCGAGGGTGCTTGCCCGGGCGGATTGCGTCGGCTATCCTGGGGCGTCCCCCTTTCCGCCCCAAACTGCACAACGGAGGTGCGCGATGAAGAAGCTCACGCTGCGGATCGAGGAGCTGTCGGTGGTGTCGTTCGCCGTGGCGCAGGCCACGGAGGATCGCGGAACGGTGCAGGCGCACGTGCTCACGCCCAGGTGCGTGGTCACGGGCGGCATCGACTCGTGCTGGTGCTCGGAGTACAACACCTGCAACTGCACCGTCTGAGATCACCGATCTTTCTCGCAAGGAGGCGGCGAAGGGCAGGGAGCCCCGGTCCCGTGCGGACTGAAGTACTCTGCGTCCTCTGCGCCTCTGCGTGAGAACGCCGTTGTCGTTGTCGTAGAAGCCGGCCATTGAACGGGCCCGCGCCTCCACGCGAGAGGCGCGGGCCCGCGTGCGTCCGGGTTGCAACGAGAAGCGGCTCCGCTACATTGGCGCCGCTCAACGAACCCCATCACTCCGGAACGACGGATCGCACGCATGCCACTCCCCAGCCGCGACGAAGCCCTGGCCCTGGTGCACGAGCACGTGCAGAGCGAGAGCCTGCGCCGCCACATGTACTCCGTGGAGGCCGCCTGCCGCGCCTATGCCCGCCGCTGGGACGAGGACGAGGAGCTGTACGGGCTGGCCGGGCTGCTGCACGACTTTGACTACGAGCGCTGGCCCGACGAGCACCCCGTCCGCGGCGTGGAGATGCTGCGCGAGCGCGGCTACCCCGACGACCTGCTGCACGCGATCCAGGCGCACTACGCCGCGCGCACGGGAGTGCAGCCCGTGACCCGTTTGGATCGGACCTTGCATGCCTGCGACGAGATCACCGGGTTGATCACCGCCGCCGCCCTCGTCAGGCCCAGCCGCTCGGTCATGGACCTGGAGGCGAAGTCGGTGCTCAAGAAGATGAAGGACAAGCAGTTCGCCGCGGGCGTGGACCGCGACGAGGTACGCCACGCGGCCGAGGCGCTGGAGGTGGACCTGGCGGAGCACGTGGACTTCGTCATCCAGGCCATGCGCGGCATCGCCCCGGAACTGGGGCTGGCCGGGCAGGGCTGACGCGGGGCCGGCTGTCAGGATCGCCGGTGCCCGCGCGTTCCACGTCTCCGGCACCGGCTGTTCCCAGGATCTCCGGTGGTCTGATACGGCAATGCGTATCAGAGTCATTGCACCCGGTACTCCGTCCCAAATCGTTGTGCTAAGCTTAGATGGGACGGTTTTTGCATCCTCTCCGCGTGCGGCTCTTTACGGCCGCCGGGCGGATGGATAAACTACCCCAATCGGGCGTGGGCAACACGTCCCTGAACTTGGAGCCGGAGGCGTGATGACCCTCGTTGTCGGTTTGGCCGCGGCCGCGGCGGTCGGGCTGATTGCCCGCCGTTACATGACTCCCCCCTGCCCGCGCTGCAAGTGCCGCGAGTGGGATCGAAAGCTGTGTGCACCGCTGCTCTTTTGCCGCCGATGCGCCACGCGCATCGACGCCCACGGGCGCGTTTACAACTGATCTGCCCCATCCTCGAGGGATCCGCGCGGCGG
>NZ_DASURI010000582.1:0-2227 GCF_036280135.1 Longimicrobium sp. | reverse complement strand
CGGCGCTGCCGGAGGGGCTCATCGAGAGCTCGCTCTTTGGCCACGAGAAGGGCGCGTTCACGGGCGCCCTCAAGCGGGTGGAGGGCGCCTTTGAGCGGGCCAACCGCGGCACGCTGCTGCTGGACGAGGTGTCGGAGATGCGGCTGGACCTGCAGGCCAAGCTGCTGCGCGTGCTGCAGGAGCAGGAGTTCGAGCGGGTGGGCGGCACGTCGCCCATCCGCGTGGACGTGCGGGTGATCGCCACCACCAACCGCGACCTGCAGATGGAGGCGGCGGCCGGCAACTTTCGCCAGGACCTGTACTACCGCCTGAGCGTGATCCCCCTGGAGATCCCGCCGCTGCGCGAGCGCAAGGAAGACATCCCCCTGCTGGCGTACCGCTTTGCGCGGCGCACGGCGGCCGAGATGGGCAAGAACGTGCACGGCGTCTCGCCCGAGGCGCTGGAGCTGCTGCAGCGCTACGACTGGCCCGGCAACGTGCGCGAGCTGCAGCACGCCGTGGAGCGCGCGGTCATCCTGTCCATGGACGAGGTGCTGCAGCCGCGCAACTTTGACCTGGCGCGGCTGGGCTTGGCCGCCGGGGCCGCCGAGCGCGCCGCGTTCGCCGCCCCGCCCGCCGGCGGCGACCAGCCGCGCGAGGACGACGCGGTGGTGCTGCACTCGCTGAACATCGACGAGGCGGAAAAGATCCTCATCGAGCGCGCCCTGCAGGTGACGGGCGACAACCGCACCCGCGCGGCGGACCTGCTGGGCATCAGCGTGCGCACCCTGCGCGCCAAGCTCAACAGCCCCAACGTGGCGTAGGCCTCTCCCGAAAGCGGGCGCCGGATGATCGCCCTCGCGCTGCTGGTGGCCGTCTGGCCGGCGTACGTGTGGACGGCGTGGCGCACCCGCCGCGCCGCCGGCCGGCGCGCGCTGGCGGCGCTGTGGCTCGGCGCATCCGCCCTGTATGGCTACCTGCGGTATCGGGAGGTCTGCGGCGGCGGGACGTCGTGCGACAAGGTCTGGCTCAATCCCTGGTTCCTCAACGGGAACCCGCACTACTTCATCCACTACGTTCCCGGCTACACGCTCGTCGGGCTGGTGGCGTTCGGCGTCGCGAGCGTGGTCGTGGATCGGCGGGCCGCGGACGCGGGGGCCTGGCTCTCGCCGCGCACGATGGCGCTGGGCACGCTGGCGTCGCTGGCGGGTGCCGTCGCCGCGTCGCTCGCGGCCGACGCGCTGTGGCTGAACGCCGTCTGATCCGCGGATCCCCGCGCGCTCCTCATCAATCGACGATGATTCACGACGATTTCGTGTCGTTCATGCGCGCGGTTGTGCTGCCGCGCCAAGCCGCCAATCCGGATCACGTCCGGCTCGACGGCGCCCTGACGGGCGGAAGCTGGGAGGTGGTCGGGCGGTTCATGCACGGCGGCCGCGCGTGGGTCGTCCACGCGGACACGCACTACGAGCCGCTGTCCATCGCCTGCGTGGCGGCGGAGGCCGGCATGGACCCGTTCGTCGAGCAGGAGACGGCGCGCGGACTGTCGCTGGCGCTCACGCCGGAGCTGAAGGCCAGGCAGCGCGCCCGGCACAAGTACCTGTACATCTATTCGTGGCCTCAGGGCGATGATCCCGGTGCTGGACGCGCGCTTTCGGCGCCCGGCGGCGCCGAGACGGCTGCGCAGCCCGTCTCTACCGCGGAGCCGCGCATCCGCCCCAAGATCGTGTGTGTGTTCCGGCGCGGGGACGAGATCCTCGTCGGCGGGCATTACGACCGGGTGAAGGACGAGACGTTCTACGGGCCGCCGGGCGGAGGGATCGAGTTCGGCGAGTACTCGGAGGAGACGCTGCGGCGCGAGATGCGCGAGGAACTGGACGCCGAGCTGGCGGACGTCACGCTGCTGCGCGTGATCGAGAACGTGTTCACGCACCAGGGCCGCCCCAAGCACGAGATCGCATTCATCTTCACGGCGCGCTTCGTGGACGAGTCGTACTACGCGCGGGACGAGATCATGGGTGACGAGGGCGGCGAGCCGTATCCGGTGAAGTGGATGCCGCTCGCCCACTTCGCCCCCGGCGGCCCGCCGCTGTATCCTACCGGATTGTACCAGTTGTTGAGCTCCGGAATGTAAGCGGGCACATCGCTTGGTTTGTTCCCAACTCACGCACGCGTCGGTTATATGGAGATCAATGCTATCACTCGTCGCTTCTGGTTGGCCATGGACCAGCTAGTCGAACTGGATAGC
>NZ_DASURI010000581.1:0-2819 GCF_036280135.1 Longimicrobium sp. | reverse complement strand
GGCCCCGTGTGAGAATACTGTTTCGCGCCGTCTGGCGCTGGCGACTCGCGGATCAGCCGCGCGGGGCCTCGGCCGCGAGGGCGCGGGCGGCGCGGGCCAGGCGCAGGGCGCGGAGGGTTCCCGCGACCGTGCAGGCGCCGCGGTAGGCGACGCGCAGGGTGTGCCCCGCGGCGGGGATGAGGCGGTCGACCCACGAGGCGCCGCCGAACTTTTCCAGCGACCGCACGCCGGACGGCGAGCTGAGCCACAGCCGGCGGTACGCGCCCTCCGCCGTGGCCAGCGCGTAGGCGGCCCGCATGGTGTAGATCCCCAGCGCCCCGCGGTACGCCCGCCCGCCCCCCGACGCCGCGAACAGGTACCCAAGCGCACCCAGGGGACGGAACGCGTCGGCCGCGGGCACGCCACGGGCCAGCGACTCCGCCACGTCCAGGGTCCGCAGCAGGGGGGGCGCGTCGGGGTGCGCGGCGGCGCGGGCCCGGACCTCCGCCAGTTCGCCGGCATCGCACGCCGCCACGGCCCCGGCGGTCATGAGCAGCTCGCGCAGGCTGCCGCGGCGCTCCGGGTGGTGCACGGCCCCGTGAACGAGCACGTGCCACAGGTGCAGCGCGGGCGCCAGGCGCAGGATCCCCGGCGGGCCCGCGGGCACCGCCTCGGCCCAGGGATCCGCATCGCCCACGAACGGAAGGGCGTAGTGCACCTCCACGGGCACGGCGTCGTCGGCGCCGCGGGGGGCCAGGTGAAACGTGCCCGCCGTCCCCGGCGCGGCCTCGGCGCCCAGCCGGCGGGCCCCCGCGCCGGCCTCGAGCCCGGCGGCCACGGCCTCGGCGTGCTCCGGGCGGACGAGCACGTCCACGTCCTGCACGTCCAGGGGGTCCGTGCCCAGCGCGGCCGCCCCGCCCTTGAGGGCCACGGCGCCGGTGCCCAGCCGGGAGACCATGCGGCCCAGGGTGATAAGCCGGGCCCGGGCGGAGAGGGCGCGCACCAGCTCCGCGTTGGCCCGCGCCTCCAGCACCGCCGCCGCGTCGGACGAGAGGCGCGCGCGGCGGGCCAGCACGCGGGCGCGCAGGGGAAGGGCACAGCGCTCCACGGCCAGGAACACGCGCCACGCCTCGCGCGGCGCGGCGGGGGCGGGGTCCGCGCCCCCCGCGAAGACGGCCAGGGCCCAGTCCCGCAACGGCAACGCCGCCCGCGCGGTGTCGAGCGCGTCGGGCGGCGTTGCGGCGGGCGGGGATGGAAGAGGAGCGTCCGCCGGCTCAGCCGCGGCCATACCGGTCTTCCAGCCGGATCACGTCGTCCAGCTCCGGGGTGCTCACCTCCAGGATGACGGCGTCCTCCAGGGCCTCGATGCGGTGGATGTCGCCGGGGCGCACGGTGATGCACTGCCCGGGCTCCATCTCGAAGTCCACCCCGTTGAAGTGGTACAGCAGCCGGCCGGACTGCAGGTACATCGTCTCCATCTTGCGCTCGTGCTTCTGCAGCGAGAGCGCGTGGCCGCGCGTGACCTCCAGCACCTTTCCGGCGTAGCGGTCCTCGTGGGCGTACCAGATCTCGCGCCCCCACGGCTTGGGGACGATCGTGGGCGCGGCGAGCGGCACGGCAGGGCGGTCGGTCATGTCGGCAGTCAGCAGCGGATTGAGCTTGGAAGAAGCGGGCGTCAGCGCCCGCCGAACAGGCGCCCCCAGAAGGAGCGGCGGCGGCGGCGCAGGGCGGGCACCGGCAGCGGCCCCTCGCCGGCCAGCAGCCGCGCGGGGTTCTCGTCCATCAGCAGGCGCACCTGCGTGTCGCCGCCGGCGGCGCGGGCCAGCACCTCGCGGGCGGGGCCCAGGTGCAGCGTGCCGCGGGCGTGATAGTCGCTGGCGACGAAGTCGGCCATGCCCTGCCCCAGCAGCTTCCAGGCGCGGTCGCGGGCCTCGGGGCCGTACTTGCCCAGGACGGAGCCGGCGTTCACCTGCAGCAGGGCGCCCACGCGCTTCCACCCGGCCGCCGCGTGCCCCTCGGCGTCGGCGTTGGCGTAGCGCTCGGGGTGAGCGATGACGGGCGTCCAGCCGGACACCTTGAGCTCGAACAGGGTGTTCTCGGCGTTGGGCGGCACGGACATGAACGGGAACTCCACCAGCACGAACGACGTGCCGGCCAGCCGCAGCCGCGGGTCGCCCAGGCGGGGGGCGGGCGTGTCGAGCATGACCTCGAAG
The DNA here is from genome assembly GCF_036280135.1 of Longimicrobium sp. Classification (GTDB taxonomy): domain Bacteria; phylum Gemmatimonadota; class Gemmatimonadetes; order Longimicrobiales; family Longimicrobiaceae; genus Longimicrobium. The sequence continues at coordinate 627 of NZ_DASURI010000581.1, read as the reverse complement.
CCGCGCTCCAGCCGCATCCCCGGGAACTCCGCCGCGGCCAGGGCGTGGAGCGACGCCCACGCCGCGTCGACCTCCGCCAGGTACTCGTCCAGCGCCGCGGGGGTGTCGGCGAGCGAGGCCTTGAGGTGCGGGGTGGCCACGACGGCCTCCACCCCCTGCGCGCGGTACGCCGCCAGGGCGGCGCGGCTCTCGTCCAGCGAGGCCGCGCCGTCGTCCACCCCGGGAACCAGGTGGTTGTGGAAGTCGATCATGGCCGCGCCGGTCGGCGGAAGGCCGCCCCCGCGGTGCGCGTGACCGTCACTCGCGGGGCCCGTAGTAGTTGTAGGCGTAGTAGTAGTACGACGAGCCGCCGTACGCCACCGCCGCCCGGTCGGGGTCGTTGAGGGCCGCGCCCAGCACCCGCGCGCCCACGGACGACAGCTGCCGCACGGCCTGCTGGGCCAGGCCGCGCTCCGTGCGCCCGGCCCGCACCACCAGCACCACGCCGTCCACCATGCTGGCCAGCACGGAGCTGTCCGAGGCCGCCATGACGGGCGGGGTGTCCAGCACCACCAGGTCGAAGGCGTCCATCATGGCGTGCATGAGGTCGCGCATGACCGGCGAGCCCAGCAGCTCGGCCGGGTTGGG
>NZ_DASURI010000580.1:0-15285 GCF_036280135.1 Longimicrobium sp. | reverse complement strand
CACGCCCACGAACATCTCCACGAACTCCGCGCCCGAGATGGAAAAGAACGTGACCCCCGCCTCGCCGGCCACGGCGCGGGCCAGCAGCGTCTTGCCCGTTCCCGGAGGGCCCACCAGCAGCACTCCCTTGGGGATCTTGGCGCCCAGCTTGGCGAACTTGTCGGGCGTCTTGAGGAACTCCACGATCTCCTGGAGCTCCACCTTGCTCTCGTCCACGCCCGCCACGTCGCCGAACGTCACGCCCGTGCCCTCCTCGCCCACGATGCGCGCGCGGCTCTTTCCGACGGTGAGCACCCCCTGCGTGGGGTTCATCCGCCGGAACATGAACACCCAGAACCCGATGATGAGCAGCAGGGGGAGCAGGAGCGTGATCAGGAAGCTCCAGTTGCCCTCGTTCATCCCCGAGTAGGGAACGTTGCGCGCCTCGAGCAGCGGGATGAGCTGGTCGTCCTTTACCCCGGGCAGGGGGGCGCGCCAGCGCTTGGGACCGTCGCCCTTGCTGATGGAGGTGTCGGGGATCGCCTCGATGGACGTGGCCCCGATGCGCACCTCCTTGACCTGATTGGCGCTGATGCGGTTCTTGATCTCGCTGTACTGGACGGTCTTGGCCCGTCCCGGCGAGAGGAACGTGTTCAGCAGCACCAGCGCCAGGAACAGCAGCAGCAGGGGCGCGAGTGAAAAGCGCGGGCGAAGTCCGCCGCCGGGCTTGGTCCGCCGGTCGGTTCCCTTGCGCCGCTCGTTTGAAATGTTGGGTTCGGCCATGCCCGCCCGGGGAGCAAACTCCGGACCAAGTCCGGACTGCCATTTCCGCCGCACTGCGAACGCGCCCGATCCGCCCTCCACGCGTCGCCGAATCCATACCGGATCCGGGTCCGACCGCGTTCGTTGAGCGTGCCTCGCCAGGTCTCTCGCGTTCCTCAGACCCGGTGGGTGCGACCGGGAGATCTTCCTCGCGGACGTATGGTGAGCGCGCGGGATGAATGGACGAAAAATCTCACACGGGGCCTGCGGCCAACGGAGGTAACGGTAATTGATCAGAAAACCGTTGACTCCGTTGGCCGCAGGCCCCGTGTGAGAATGCTGTTTCCGATCCGCCAGAGAGCTGGTGAGACCAGGAGCCGAAAACACGAAAGGCCCGGCATCGCGCCGGGCCCTGCTTCACCGCGTTCTCGTCCGGTTCACTGGCCGCGGCGCGTCCACACGACCACGGTACCGCAGCGGGCCTCGTTGGTCATGAACTCCGCCGGAAGGGAGCTCAGCCCGGAGTACACCTCGATCCCCTCGATGGACGACGGCTGCACGTACGCGTCGATGCTCAACGGCTCCATGGGAACCGAGCGGCCCAGCTGGGCACCCGTGTCCCGGTTCACGTGCACGTTGTCCACAAAGAACTGCACCGGACACCCCGCCGAGCCGGAGCGCATGGCCCGCGACATGATGATCTGCCGCCCCGCGTGCGTCTGCGGGCCCAGGCGCACGCCGGGCAGCGTCACCAGCAGGTCCGTCACCATGCTGGCGTTGCGGGCCTCCACGGCGTCGCGGTTCAGGTAGTACCCCGTGCCGCGGTCCATCCGCTCGTAGAACCCCCGCAGCATGGGGTTGCCGCGCGGCTGGGAGCGCGCCACCACCGTGATGGCCTGCAGCAGCACCCCCCCGGCCGAAAGACGGATGTCCACCGTGACGGTGTCGTTGTGCTCCAGCTCCATGTGGCCGCCCTGGGCCGTGTAGTACCCGATGCGCCCCGCGTTCAGCCGAAAGCGCCCCGGCAGCACCTCGTCGAACGAGAACTTGCCCACGCTGTCCGTGCCCGTGATGCGCCGGAACCGGCCCTCGCTGGTGAGCATGGAGACGAACGCGCCCGGCACCGGCTCGCCCGTGCGCGCGTCCAGGATCTGGCCCGACACGTGGCCCTGCGCCGCCGCCGGCAGGGCGCACAGGGTGCCGGCCATCCAGGCGAGGACGATGACGAGGGCGCGTGCGACCATTACGGGGCTCCTGGCGTTCACGTGCATGGGATCCGCGCCGGCGAAGACCATGGGGGACCGGCGGGACGACGGCAGAACAACGAACGGAGGGGATGGATCGGGACGGCCGCCGTCCGGCCGGGGCAACGAGCAAGGGTCCGGCCATCACGCCGGACCCCGGGCTTGCATCAGGGCAGCGCGCCCGCGTCAGTCCTGGTAGCCGCGCTTGGTCCAGACCACCACCGTGCCGCAGCGCGCGTCGGGCGACATGAACTCCGCGGGAACGGAGCCCAGCCCCGGGTACACCTCGATGCCCTCGATGGCCGAGGGGTTCACGAACTCGTCGATGCTGGGCTGGCGGCCCACCTCCAGGGCGCCCTCGGCGAACGCCGTGGTGTCGCGTCCCCGCTGGTTGGCGCCGGCCTCCATCAGGCTGTTGGTGCGGTTCACGTGCACGTTGTCCACGAAGAACTGCACCGGGCATCCCTCCGGGCCCGACTTGATGGACCGGGACATGTACACCTGGCGCCCCGCCGGCGTCCACGCGCCCAGGCGCACCCCGGGCACCGTCGCCAGCAGGTCGGTGACGTACATGGGGTTGCGGGCGGCGATGTCGTCGCGGCTGATGAACTGGCCGATGCCGCGGTCCATCCGCTCGTAGAAAGCGCGCAGCATGGGGCTGCTGCGCTGCGCCGACCGGGCCACCACCGTCACGGGCTGCAGCAGCACCCCGTCCGACGACATGCGGATGTCCACCACCACCGTGTCGTTCTGCGCCAGGTCCACGTAGCTGCCCTGCACCGTGACGTACCCCATGCGGGCGGCGTTCAGCCGGAACCGGCCCGGCGTGATCTCCTCGAAGACGAACACGCCGTTGCCGTCGGTGTCCGTGAGACGGCGAAAGCGTCCCTCGCTGCTCATCATGGAGACGGACGCGCCCTGCACGGCCTCGCCGGTCTGCGCGTCCACGATGCGCCCGGCCACGCGGCCCTGGGCCGCCGCGGCGGGAGCCACCAGCACCACCGATACCACCAACGTCAGCCAAACGAGTGCTCGGCCCATCATGGGGTCCTCCCGGCGTTCGCGTAGGTGAAACTGCGCTGCCCTGATCACCGGAGGAAACGTGGCGGAGCGGGAGTTTCTGACCGGCGGCCCCCGCTCCGCCCGTGCCTCTACTGCCGGAGCGTGCTCACGAGGATGGCGCCGCCCACCGGCCGGTTGAAGCCGGACAGCTGGTTGGACGCATCCTGCGCGTCCAGGTAGCGCATGGACCCCACCGTCTCGATGGCGATCTGGCGCAGCGCCTCGGGGCCGCCCACCCGGGTGTTGTTGTGGTACACCGCCACCTGGCCGTCACTGGCGCGGGCGCCCGTCACGCGCAGCCAGTGCGGGCGAAGCCGCTGCACCGCGTCGTACGCCGTGGCCAGCCCGGGGGTGGCATCGATGTCGGCGCGGGTCAGGCGGTCGCGGTCCGACCGCGCGGGCGCGGCGGAGCCGGAGGCGGAGGGGGCGCTCGTGCCGCCCTGCGCGGCCGGGGCGGCGCATGCACCCAGGGTGATCGAGGCGGTCAGGAGCGCGAGGGCAAGGGGCTTGAGCATCGGAAACCGAAATGGGTTCGGGGGAGAACAAACAAAAGCGGCCTGTCAGCATGCGCTGGCAGGCCGTGCGAGCCGCCAGGCGGCCGCGTGCCGCGCCCGCATTCGCGGGCGCGGCACCGTCAGGTCCTACGCGTCAGCTCACCGGGACGCAGGTGGAGCCGGCCGCGCAGTTGCCGCCCACGCCACCGAAGGTGTAGGGCACCAGGCCAAGGCCGGCGCTCTCACGCGGAGGAATGGGGAACTGGATCGGCGTGCCCTCGGTCAGGTCGCCCCAGCCGCGGCTGTCGAAGTACCAGTCGCCCAGCGTGGTGCCGTAGATCTCGACGCGCTTTTCCCACTTGAGCGCCTCGAACAGGCTGCCGCACTGGCCGTTGCCCAGCTGCGGAACGCAGGTGGCCGGGTCGTTCGGGATGCCCGCGGCCGTGGCCGGGGGAAGCTCGCCGTTGTCCACGCGGGTCTCGTTGATGATCGCCGCGGCGCCGGCCAGGTCACCCGTGCGGAACAGGCCCTCGGCCCGCAGCAGGCGCATCTCCGTCACGGTCAGCTCGTCGAACGGGATGTCCGAGGCCTCCCAGTAGTCCGACCAGCGCCAGTCGGCGTACTCCGACCAGTTGTACGTGCCGCGCTCCGGGTTGCCGCCGGCCGCGCCGTTGAAGTACACGTACTTGCCGAAGGCCTTGGCCGACGAGGTCGAGGCCGTGTCCGACGACGGGAAGCGGGCGTCCACCGAGCCGAAGCGGAACGGCTGGCGCGCGCCGACCGGCGTGTTCCACCAGGTCTGGTAGCGGGTGCCGGTGGTCTCGGCCATGCCGGCGTACCGCAGGTCCCACCAGCCCCAGCCCGGGGAGATGTAGTTGCCCAGGCCGTTGGAGTAGTTCACGTCGTCGATGACCAGCACGAAGTTCGACGTGACGCCGGCCGCGACCTCGGCCATGATGTTGTTCCAGTTCAGCGCCTGGCGCTCGGCGGGAGTACGGGCCTCCCAGGCCATGAAGCGGGCCTTGTACGAGTGCGCCAGGCGGGCCAGGTACGCCGACGTGATCGGCGACTGCGACGGCGCCCACTCGGCCGGGATCGTGAACGTGTTGCCCGACGCCAGCACGATGGCCTGGTCAAGGTACTGCATCGACAGGGCCAGCATCTCGTCGTGCGACAGCAGCTCCGGGCTCTGGTCGGACGAGGTGGTCTCGTCCATCCGGTAGCCGCGGTCGTAGATCAGGGCCACCATGCCCGTGGCCAGGCCCTGCATGAAGCGAGCCCACGCCTCGGCCCGAACGCGGTTGGCGCCCAGGTTGACGGGGTTGGTGGCGCGCTTCATGGGGATCAGGCCCGAACGCGCGCCCGACAGCGTGAGGTACAGGCGATTCCAGGTGTAGTCAAGCACCGGGGAATTGCTGTAGTACACGAAGTTGTCGATCTGGCGGCGCGGCTCCTGGTAGAAGTCGATCATGGCGAAGTTCGCCGCGCTCGACGTGTGCTCGTCCGCCGCCACGCTCATCGCCAGCGCGATGCCGCTCTCGGAGTGCGTCGCGTAGTAGAAGTTGCGGAACGTGCCGCCGATCAGGCCTTCGATCTGCGTCGGCGTCGGGTCGCCCGAGGGCACGGGCGGCGAGTTGGGGTTGGTCGGCACCTCCAGGTCCGCGCACGCTCCCAGGAGCGTGGCGGCCGCGGCGAGGCACACACCGTATCTCTTCAGCATTAGCGTTTCCTTGCGCTTGAGGCGTGGCTCCCCGCCGAGGCGGGGAGCGCAAGCCGAATGTTAGAAGCCGACTTCCACGGACAGCGACACCGTGCGGAAGTTGGGGTAGCCGAAGGCGTCGAAGCGGCTGAGCACCGCCGAACCGCCCGTGCTGCCCGCAAAGCCCACCTCGGGGTCATAGCCCAGGTAGTCCGTCCACGTCTTGAGGTTGCGGCCGATCACGCCCAGCGTGACGTGGTCGAAGCCACCGGCGCGCAGCGCCGCAAGGCGGTCCGCACCGAACGTGTAGCGAAGGGCCACCTCGCGCAGCTTCACGAAGCTGGCATCCTCGACGAACTCGCTGTTCACGGTCGCCGCGTTGTACAGGATGCCGTAGTAGCCCACCGGCTTCATCTCCTCGGGCGCCTTGCCGACCTGGTCGTTCTCACCCGAGCGGTTGCGGAACATGGCCCACTGGCGGGTCTGGTTGTAGACCTCGTAGCCGATGGACGCGTCCAGCAGGCCGTACAGGGACAGGCCGCCCCAGTTCAGGCTGTTGGAGAACGAGAAGTTGTAGTCCGGCTGGGCGCTGCCCAGGGCGAAGTAGTTCGTCAGGCCGCCCGTGAAGGGATCCGTGCCGATGGCCGAGAACGGAATGCCCCAGTTGTAGTTGCTCATGTCGCCGGCACCGCGCGAGCCCCACAGGTCGTCGGCCGTGCCGATCTGGCCGTCCGCGCCCACGCCGCTGCGGTAGGTGTTGCCGGCGCCCACGTACACCAGGTAGCCGTCGTCGTTCACGTCGAACTCGCCGCAACGGTTCTGCATGGCGGCGGGCAGGTCGGTGCACGACTCGGCCCAGCGGCGCCCGAAGAACGTGCCCAGCTCGACGCCGGGGCAGTTGAAGAAGACGTTCTCGACGTTCTGGAGGTTGGGGTTGCCCCACGAGTAGCAGGGAACGTCCAGCTCCGTGATCTCCTGGCGGGTGCGGTCCCAGTTCAGGCGCGCCGACCAGTTGAGGTTGCCGCGCTGGATGAGGTTGGCCTCCAGCGACGCCTCGATCGTGTTGCTCTCCAGCGTACCGGCGTTGGTCCACTGGGCGCTCACGCCGCGGTACGAGGCGAAGGGCACCAGCAGCAGCTGGTCCTCGGCCGTCGACGCCGCGTAGTTCAGCGTGAGGTTGAAGCGGTCCATCAGGCCCAGGTTCAGGCCCACCTCGCGCTCCGTCACGTGCTCGGGCTTGAGGTCGGGGTTGCCCAGGATGTTGGGCGTCACCGTGCCGCCCGCGATGGAGTTGGTCTCGTACTGCGCGGCGAACGACGGGCGGTTGCCGGCCGTGCCCAGCGACGCGTGCACCTTGAAGTCGGTGACCGACGGCACGTTGAACCAGGGCTCCTCGGCCACGCGCCAGGCACCGCTCACGCGGTAGTACGTCTGCCAGCGCTCTTCGTCGCCGAACAGCGAGCTGCCGTCGCGGCGCACCAGGGCGTCAAGGATGTACCGGTCGCGGAACGACAGGTTGGCCAAGCCGAAGAAGCCCTCGGCGCGAACCTCTTCGCCGTACGACGTCACGGCCTTCTGGGTCGTGGTGGCCGACAGGGTCTCCACGCCCTCGGCGGCGAACGCCGCGCCCGACGCCTGGAACTGGCTGTAGTCCTGCTCCTCGTACAGGTAGCGCACCTGGGTGCGCGTCTCCAGGTCGCCGAACGACCGGTCGAGCGTGGCGGTCAAGCTGCCGTTGAGCGCGTCGGCGATGGAGTTGAACTCCGTCAGGTTGCCGCGGTTAAGCGCCGCGTTGGGCAGCTTGGTGCGGTAGCCGTAGGGGAACAGGTCCGTCTGCGACGAGTTCGTGCGGTCGTAGCTCACCTGGCCGTCCAGGCGCAGCCACGTCATGGGCGAGTACACCATCTGGAAGCTGCCCAGGAACCGCTCGTCGTTCTGCGACGTCTCGCGGTTCTCGACCTCGTACAGCGGGTTGGGGTACTCGTTGCGGTTCTGCGGGTCGCCCGTCACGATGAGCGAGCCGGTGCTGTCGCGCGCCGTGAGGTCGACGACCGGGACCATGAAGGTCAGGTTGAAGAACGGCGAGCCCGACCCCGAGGCGTTCACCACGTCAGCCGTGGAGTTGACGTAGTTGCCGGAGGCCGACAGCTGCACCTTGTCGCCGATCCCGTGGTCCAGGTTCAGGCGGAAGGTGTTGCGGTTGTAGCCCTCGTGACCCACGAGCACGCCCGCGTTGTCCAGCATGGTGGCCGACGCGAAGAAGTTCGTACGGCCCGAGGAGCCCTCGACGCCCGCGTAGCCCTGGCGGAAGCCGCCCGGATCGAAGAAGCGGTCCACCTGGTCGTAGGTGGTGCCGGGCCACGGGTTCACCTGGAACGTGGTGAACGGGCCGGAGCCGGCCAGCGCCTGCGTGGTGGGCGCGCTGTTCCAGTCGTACTCGGTCCCGTTGGAGCGAACGAAGCGGGTCTTGGCCGCGTTCATGCGCCAGGGGTGGTACTGGGCGATGTCGATCTGGTGCTCGATGCTGCTCTCGCCGCCCTCGGCGCGCACCGTGTAGCGGGTGCGGTTCTGGCCGGAGAGGTCGCGGCCGCGGCGGGTGCGGATCTGCACGACGCCCGAGGCGGCGCGCGAGCCGTACAGCGACGCGGCGGCGGCACCCTTCACGACTTCGATGCTCTCGATGTCCTGGGGGTCGATGTCCTCCAGGCCGCCGCTGCCCAGGATCACGCCGTCAACGATGTAGAGCGGGTCCTGCGTACGGCCCGTGGCGTTGATGCTCGTGGGGCCGCGGAGCAGCACCGACGGGCTGCTGCCCGGCTGACCGCTGCCCTGCACCACGCGGGCGCCGGCCACCTTGCCCTGGATGGCGCCGGCCGCCGTCGTGGCGGGGACCACCAGGTCCTCCTGCGACACCGAGGCAACCTCGAACGGAACGCGGGCGCGCGACGTGGGCGCGGCCACACCCGTCACCACCACGTCCTCCAGGAGGAGCACCGAGGTGGCCATCTGGAAGTTCTGCGTGAGCGTCGCGCCCGGCGACAGCGTGACGGTGCGCGAGACGGGCGAAAGGCCCGTGCGGGTCGCGGTCACGGTGACGCTCTGACCAGCGCGGATGCGCTCGCCCGGGATCACCAGGCGGTAGTTGCCGTCCGCGCCCGTGCTGGCGCCGACGTTGAGCGACTCAATGCGCACGAGCACAGCCGCTTCGGGCTGGCCCTGGGCATTGGTCACGCGTCCGGTGATCGTGGCGGGGCCCTGCGCCGCCAGCGTAGCCGGAGCGAGTGCCGCCGCCGCGACCAAGGCCGCGATCAACCGACGGAAATTTCTCATTCCTCGTCCTCCTGTGGGCCGGCGATGCCCGGATGGCACCGCCGAGGGTTCGGGTCCGACCTGAGCGCGCCGCGTGACGCCGATTGCGTTCATCGCGATGCGCCGGACGCTTTTACGGCCGCCCGGGGCGGTCCGCTCTTTCGTCCGATCGGGTGACTGCCCTGCCGCTGTGCAGGGCCCGCGTCGTGAACACCTCCTGGGCTGGGGTTAAAGACGAACACGCGAACTGCCGACCTTCCAAGGAAATGCGCGCCTGGACGGCGCGGGAAACTCCGCTCTGGGATCGTCGTACGGACGTCGGGACGTGGGCCGCGAACGGCCGGGGTGAATCCTGCGTGGTGTGGATCGTTCGTATATAGAACGGGCGTTCGATCGTGTCAAGGTGTCCGGGCCGTGACCGATTCGTTTCCGCCATGACACTTCTCCGCGACGGGGCGCCCCCGTCAGCCGCCCACCATTCGGACGGCGCGCAGCAGGGCGCGGGCCTTGTTCAGCGTTTCGTCGTACTCGGCGGCGGGGACGGAGTCCGCCACGATGCCGGCGCCGGCCTGCACGTGGGCCTGTCCATCCTTTGCCACCACCGTGCGGATGGCGATGGCCGTGTCCATCGTCCGCCCGCCGTATCCAAAGTAGCCCACGGCGCCAGCGTACGGCCCCCGGCGGCGGGGCTCCAGCTCGTCGATGATCTCCATGGCCCGCACCTTGGGGGCGCCGGAGACGGTGCCGGCGGGGAACGAGGCCCGGAACACGTCCATGGCGCTCATCCCGTCACGCAGCTCGCCTTCGACCGTGCTCACCAGGTGCAGCACGTGGGAGTACTTCTCGATGACCATGCGCTGCGGCACCCGCACGGTGCCCCAGCGGGCCACCCGGCCCACGTCGTTGCGCCCCAGATCCAGGAGCATCAGGTGCTCGGAGACCTCCTTGGGGTCCGCCAGCAGGTCCGCCCCCAGCCGCTCGTCCTCGTCGGCGTCGCGCCCGCGGCGCCGCGTTCCGGCGATGGGGCGCACCGTGACCCGCCCTTCCTGCACCCGCACCATCACCTCGGGCGACGAGCCGATGAGCCGGATGCCGTCCAGCTCCAGGTAGAACAGGTACGGCGACGGGTTCAGCGTGCGCAGGGCCCGGTACAGGTCGAACGGGCGCGCGGCCAGCGGCACCGTGAGCCGCTGCGAGAGGACCACCTGGAAGGCGTCGCCGGCGCGGATGTACTCCTGCACCCGCCGCACGCCGTCCTCGTACTCCTCGCACGTCATGGAGCTTTCGAACGGTCCGTCCGCGGCGCCCCCGGCATCGTCCAGGTCCAGCGGATCCGGGCCGTTTTCCTCGCCCAGGCGCCCGATGAGCCGGTCCAGCTCCCCCACAGCGGAATGATAACGTTCGTGCAACGTGTTTTCGGACACCCCTCCCGTCTGGACCGCCACGACGGCCCGCGCGCGGTTGAAGAGGTTGTCGATCACGAGCACCGTCCCCGTGAGCATGAACACGGCGTCGGGGAGCCCGCGGTCGTCCTCGGGCGCATCCGGAAGGCGCTCGATGAGGCGTACCGCGTCGTATCCGAAGTAGCCCACGGCGCCGCCCCAGAAGCGGGGCAGCCAGGGGAGCTCGGCCGGGCGCTGCGCCTGCAGCATGCGGTCGAACGCGCCCAGCGGGTCGTCGCTCTCGCCCTGGTCCTGCCAGCCGGTGGCCGGGGTCCACGTCTCCACCCGCCGGCCGAACAGGCGCCACGCGGCGCGGGGCTCGCTGCCCAGCATGGTGTAGCGCGCCCACGTCTCGCCGCCCACCACCGACTCGAGGAGGAACCCGAACGGCGGCCGCGCCAGCTTGTGGTAGGCGGAGACGGCCGTGTCGGTGTCGAACGGGAACTCGCGGGTGACGGGCACCAGCGTGGCGCCGCCGCGGGCAAGCTCCAGGAACTCGTCGAGCGTGGGGCTGGGAGACATCCGTGACCGGTTTGTGTCGAGAGCGGGACGAGCAATTTCACCCGCCCTGGCCGGATTGTCAACAGATCGGCGGAGTCGGTGTGTGGCAGGGGGTTACGGCCGGGCGGAGGAACGCCTGAAGTGGGGACGCGACGCCGGAAAGTGCGGAAAAATTAGCAGGGAAAACGAAAGCCCATCCGCCAGGATGGATGGAGCGCCGGAGGGCGGAACGGGTGGCGTCGGAGACGGTTCGCCGTGCGTCTGCCGCCGCTGCCACGGATGGCCCCCGTCGCTGCGCGACGGGGAGCCCTCTCCCCCGCCGCCTGCGCCGCTCGTTCCTCGCGGCTCGGTGGCGACCCCTCCCCCAACTTCGGGGGAGGGGTTGGCGGGAGGGCGGGTTCACCGCGCGATTCCGGGTTCCTGCCTGGGCGGGTTCTCCCCCCTCGCTCGCGAAGCGAGGCAGGGTCGGGAGGCCTCGGCGGGCGAGAGACACCGTCCCTTGCCAGCACGCCCCCGGCGGTCGGACGCCGTTGCGTGAGGGATGCGCGCCCGGAGGGCCGAGACCCCGGAGCAGGACGGCACAGCAGTATCGTGCCGGCATGCGCAGGGGGCTCGGCGCCGTTGGCAACAGTTGTATCGTTGCCTACGGCGCGCGCAGCCCGGCCCGGAGCGCAGCGGAGGGACACGCCCAGAAACCGCAGTGCGAAAGTGCGAAAGTGCGGGAGTGCGAAAGTGACGAGGGTCAGTCGGCGGCCATGGGGGCCTCGGGGTAGTCCTCGCCCATCACGCTTTCCTCGGACACGCGCGAGCAGCCGGCGCGCTCGTCGTACTCCACGCGCAGCACCTGGTCCAGGCTTTCGCGGATGCCTTCGATGTGCGTGATGAGGATGACCTGCTCGAAGCGGTCCTCCAGGTGGTGCAGCAGCTGCACGACGTTGTCGCGCCGCGACACGTCCAGCGAGCCGAACACCTCGTCCAGGATGAGCAGCGACAGCGGGTGGCCGGCGCGCTCGGCGATCATCTGCGAAAGGGACAGGCGCAGCACGAGGTTGGCGATGTCTTCCTCGCCGCCGGAGATGACGGGCTTTTCCTCGCCCTCGTCCAGCACCATGAGGTTGTACGACTCGTCGATCTCCATGGACGTGTAGCGCCCGTCCGTGAGCTGGGCCAGGAACGCGGACGCGATCTCGGAAAGCTCCGGCCGCACTTGGTCGTTGAGTTCCTGGCGCAGGTGGGTGTACGCCTCGTCCAGCTCCTCGTGGTAGTGCAGGTCCGCCTCGTGCTCCCGCACGGCCTGCGCCCGCTCGTCGTACTGCGCCAGGGCGTGCTCCGCCCCCTGCAGCACCTGCTCGGCCGTGTTGACGTCGCCCTTTGCCTCGGCGGCGCCCAGCTCGGCCGTGCGGCGGGCCTCGGCCCGGCGGGCGTGCTCGTCGCGCACGGCGGCGAACGCGTCCTCGCTGAACTCCAGCGCGTCGCGCTCCCCCTGCGCCCGGTCCGCGGCCTTGACGGCGGCGGCCTCGCGCTCGTTGGCCGGCACGAGCTGCGTGCGCAGCCGCGGACCGCGGTTGGCCGTCTCGTCCAGCCGCGCGGCGCGCTTTTCCACCTCGCGCAGCTCGCGGAGCCGCTCCTCGGCCGCGCGGTGGGCCTTTGCGTCGTAGCCGCCGGGGATGGCCCCCAGCTCGTCGCGCACCTCCACCCGCCGCCCTTCGCGCGCGTCCATGTCGGCCGTGAGCTGCTGCAGCTCGTGCAGGGCGCTCTGGCAGCGGGTGAGCTTGCGGGCGCGGTCGTCCACGGCCTCGCCCAGCTGGCGCAGCAGGGTCTCCAGCTCCCCCACGTCGTCGGGCTTGGGCTCCAGCTGCTCGTGGCGCTTTGCCCACCACTTGCCGTCCTGCACGAGGACGGTCCACTGGTCCTGCAGCTCGTCCAGCAGGCGCGCGTAGTCGTTGCCCACCGGGCGGCCGCAGGTGGGGCAGATGCCCTCGGGCCCCAGCCGCTCGATCTCGGCGATCTGCCCCTTGAGCTCCGCCGCGCGGTCTCGGTAGGTGGAGAGCTTGGTGAAGGCGTCCTGCTTGTCCGCCAGCCACGCGGACTTCTTCTCGTCCAGCGTCGTGGCCACGGTCTCGCGCTTTTCGCGCAGCTGCTCCAGCTCGCCCGTGTAGCGCTTTTCCAGCTCCGGCGCCGATTCCAGCTTTTCGCGCCGCTCCGCCGCGCGCTCCAGCTCCGCCTGGAGGTCCGCCAGCTGGCGGGTGAGCGCCTTGCGCCGCTCTTCCTGGCGCGCCAGCTCGCTGAACCGCTCGCACGCGGCGTTGGCCTCCGGCAGCTCCTCCAGCCGCGCGCGCAGGGGCGCCAGCTCCTTCTCGGCCGCGGCCACGGCCTGCAGCTCGGCCTCCAGCCGCTCCAGCTCGCGCCGGGCGGACTGGCGGTCGCGCTCGGCCGTGTCGATGGCGTGGGTGAGCTCGCGGTGGCGCTCGCGCGCGGCCTGCACGGCCTGCCAGCGCGGCGCCACCTCCTGCTCGGCGGCCACGGCCTCGCTGACGGCCCGCTGCGCGGTGATGAGCGCATCGCGCAGGCCGCGCACGCGCGCCTGCGCCGCGTCCAGCGCGGCCACGAGCTCGTCGCGGTCGCCCAGGGACGCGCGCAGGCCCTTGATCTCGCTGCGCAGGTCGTTGCGCCGGGCGCGGACGAGCTCCTGGGCGCGGCGCAGGCGCTCGTAGCCCAGCACCTGGCTCAGGAAGCGGCCGCGGTCCGCGGGGCCCATGGCCGCCAGGAACTGCAGCTCCTTTTGCCCGGTGAAGTAGGTGTTGAAGAACTCCTCGCGCGACATCCCCACGCGCGACTGCAGGTACGACGTGACGCCGCCCACGCCCGACGCCACGGGCTGCGCGCCCCCGTCCAGGTAGACCTCGGCGCCGTACAGCGAGCGCTGCACGCGGTACTCGTGGCCGCCCAGGGCGAACGCCAGCTCCACCTCCACGCGTGAGCGGGCGCCGGCGCGCGAGAAGCGGATGGTGTCGTTGGTGCCCCGCGCGGCCGAGGCGCCGTAGATGCCCCAGGCCAGCGCCTCGAGAATGGTGGACTTGCCGGCGCCGTTGGGGCCGATGATACCCGTGAGCCCCGGACGGAAGGTGATCTCCGTGTCCGCGTGCTGGCGAAAGTTGCGCATCCGCAGGGAAAGCAGGCGCATGGCTCAGCCCTCCTCGGCCGTGCGGTCCACGTACGTCACCCCCATCTCGGCCAGCTGGTCGCGGTCCAGCTTGGGATCGCGCAGCTTCCAGTCCTTGCGGATGAACGCGGCCACCTGCTCCTGCAGCGTCTGCCGGCGCACGGGCGCGTTGGTGCCTGTCCGCCGGCGGATCTCGGGCGGGCGCGCGTCCAGGTGAAAGTGGACGGCCTCGGCCTTCCACTCGCGGATGCGCTTGTGGTTGAGCTCGCGGACGACGGCGCGTGGGACGTCGTGGATGACCAGGCGCACGATCTTGCCCCGCAGCCCGTCGGGGATGCGCTCCACGGAGGCGCGGATGGTCTCGTCCAGCTCCTCGGCACCCAGGCCGTTGGCCTCGATGCGCGGCAGGTCCACCATGGGACGCGTCTGCACGGCTTCGAACTCCGCGCGGCCGCTGCGCGTGCTGTAGACGAGGAAGCCCTTGTCCTCGCGCTCGAACCAGATGTTGGCCGACGTGCGCTCCAGCCCACCCGCGTACCACATGTTGGGCGCCAGGTCCTCGGCCAGGTGGTAGTGGCCCAGGGCCACGTAGTCCCAGTGCGCGGGGTCGATCTTTCCCTCGGGGATCACGGCGCCGCCGTACTCGCTGATGTACCGCAGCTTCTTGTCGGCCGTCTCGCCCTCGATGGTGCCGTGCAGCATCAGCACGTTGTGCTTCGATGCGGAGTCCGGCTCCATCGCCACCTCTTCCCCGGTGGAGAGGGAGACGTGCGGCAGGCACAGGATGGACGTGTCGATCTCGGGCAGGCGGATGGTGCGGCACTCGTCGCACACCACGCGCACGCCGTCGATCTCGCGGAACAGGTTGAGGATGTTGCCCGTGTCGGCGCTGCGCGGCGAGTCGTGGTTGCCGGCGATCATCACGACGGGCGTGTCGGGCAGCCGGTCGGCCAGGAGGCTGAACTGGCGAAAGGCGTCGGCGATGGCCGTGTTGCTGGGGCGCACGGTGTGGAACACGTCGCCGGCCACCAGCACCAGGTCCGGCCGCAGCTCCACGATGCGGTTGACGGCCTGGCGAAACGCGTCGGCCACGTCGGCCTCGCGCACGTTGCCCCCGCGCGCGTTGACGCGGTGGTAGGCGCGGTAGCCCAGGTGCAGGTCGGCGAGGTGTGCGATCTTCAAGGCAGCGCTGTCGAGCGAAAGTTCCTGCTTGGATTGGCGATGCTGCTTACACCGGACGCCGGATTTGGCTCACGGCCGGGCGGCGGAGCGAACGGGACGCGGATCGGGATCGTGCCATGAAGCGAGCATCCGGCCTCCCGCCGGGCGCCCCCCATCCCCGGCCCTTCCCCCATGAACAGAATGGGGGAAGGGAGAACTTCATCTCGGGATGGACGGCTCTCGCCGGGCAGCAAACGGCCCCTCCCCGCTCGTTTCCTCGCGGAGAGGGGGAGAACTTCACGAAGCACAGACTCTGCCGATGTGCGCGGGGCTCGTTGAAGTATATACCCTCTCCCGCGCAGTTTGCGGGAGAGGGTGCGAGCGACAGCGAGCGGGTGAGGGCCCCCGCGGAGCCATGCGCCGCTCTCCGGCCTTCCCCCTACGGGAGCCAACGTCCGCACTCACGCAC
>NZ_DASURI010000579.1:0-16525 GCF_036280135.1 Longimicrobium sp. | reverse complement strand
GACCGAAGGATCTTGTGTCCAAACCACGGGGCCGGCTTCATGCCTGGAAGCCGGCCCCGAGTCTCGCATACAAGATCCTTCGTCGCCGCCATGGATCAAGCCCAGGCAGGCATCGCGCGGCGGCTCCTCAGGATGACGCTTTCGAGCCCGAGGTTTGGCAACACCCCCTCAGGATGACAATCGCTTGGCTGTTCAGCCAATCGTCTCGGGTTTGCCGTCCTCCAGGCCGCTGAACAGCTCGGCCGGTGCGATGCCGAGCGCCTCGGCCAGCCGCACGATGTTCACGAGCGCCACGTTGCGCTCGCCTCGCTCCGCCCCGCCGACGTACGTCCGGTCGATGCCCGCCCGGGCGGCAAGCTTCTCCTGCGACAGGCCGGCGCGCTGCCGGTGCTCGCGGACGGCCTCGCCAAAACGCTTGAGGATCTCGGCTCGGGAGAGGGCGCTCACGACGGAGACATCGTTGAGGGTAGATGGGTTTGGCCTCGTGTGAAAAATGTGAACCTTGACGACGATGTGTCCACGGACTATACGTATCTTACACCGATGCTTATAAGTATCTAACCGTACTTCGAGGTGAAGATGACGAGGATGGAGGGATCGCCCACGCGGGTGCTGGAGAGGCTCCTGGACCGGTTCGGGGTGTTCGAGGTGCTCGCTACGTCCTCGGTCACGCTCGCCCGCTGCGGGGAGGCGGACGAGCTTCCCATGGACCCGCAGGTGGCCGAGGCGGTCCTGGAGTTCGGGGAGGACCTGCGCGAGGCGGCGGCCGCGGCCGCGGAGTGGGCCGGGCGAGGGGCGCCTGTCGCGCCGCGGCCGGGTCCGCTACCATAGGCGCACGGGTACGCCGATGGAGTCCATCCGACCAATGAATTGCCGATGACGGAAAGCGGAGTGCAGGACGACGATCCCGGGGCGCCGGGCTGGGACGCCATCGACCAGGCGCTGGCGCCGTTGTACGCGGGGCAGGAGCCCCGGCACTACGGCACGCTCATCGGCTACGAGCTGGGCGGGCCGGACCCCATCCGCGGGATCAGCGCGTACCGGCGTGCGGAGCCCGTTCCGCACTGGCACTTCATCACCTACGGCTTCAGCGAGCTGTTCCAGAAGGAGGCCGAGGACCCGGAGGTGAGCGGCTGGGGGTTCGAGCTCACCATGCGCGTCACGGCCGACGCGGACGCGGACGAGCCGCCGGCCTGGGTGCTGAACTTTCTGCAGAACCTGGGGCGGTACGTCTTCGGGAGCGGCAACGTGTTCTCCGACGGTGACTACATGAACGCCAACGGGCCCATCTCGCGGGATTCCGAGACGCTGCTGCGCGCCGTCGCCTTTACGCAGGACCCGGAGCTGCCGCCCATCGACACGCCGAACGGGCGCGTGGACTTCCTGCAGGTGGTCGGGATCACGAGCGACGAGGAGTTCGCGCTGAAGCAGTGGAAGACGCGCAGCGTGCTGGAGGTCTTCCGGGAGCACCTGCCGCTCCTGGTCACGGACCTCCCTCGCGCGTCGCTGCTGGGGATCGCGGACGTGCGCGAGCGGCTGGCCGCCGGCCGGGCCGCCGAGGGCTCCAACACGGGCTTCGTCTTCGTGGACAAGCTCGCGTGGGAGGAAAAGAAGCGCCTGCTGCGGACGCCGGAGGTGCAGCTCACCATCGGCGCGCAGCAGGTGAACGAGGTGCTCGGCCTGCTGCCGTACCGGCTGCCCTTCGGGAGGGACTTTACCCTGGCCAGCCGCGAGTGCGCGATCGTCTTCGCGCCCGGGGACGGGAACCGGCACTCGGCGGAGGGGACCACGCTACGCCTGGAGCTCGCGCCCGACACGCTGACGGAGCTGCAGTCCGTCCTGGCGCCGCGCGAGGGCGAGTACCGCCTGGGCACGTTCAAGGACCTCGTGATCCAGGTCCGCAAGACGGAGATCCGGGATCCCGAGGGCAACATGATCCAGGTCATCGGCTGATGGGACCGGTCGCTCCGACGTCCTCCGCGTCACCGCGCACGTTCAGCGCGCTGAAACCCGTCATCGGGATGATCCACGTGGGCGCGCTGCCGGGGACGCCGGCCAGCCGTCTTTCGCTGCGCGAGCTGGAGGCGCGGGCCGTGGCGGAGTGCGCCGTCTACCGCGAAGCGGGCGTGCACGGGGTGATGCTGGAGAACATGCACGACGTGCCGTACCTGCGCGGCGGCGTGGGCCCGGAGATCACCGCCGCCATGACGGTGCTGTCGATGGCGGTAAAGGCGGCGAGCGGGCTGCCGTGCGGCATCCAGATCCTGGCCGGGGCCAACCACGAGGCGCTGGCCGTGGCGCACGCGGCGGGGCTGGACTGGGTGCGCGTGGAGGGCTTCGCGTTCGCGCACGTGGCCGATGAGGGAATCATCCAGTCGTCCGCGGCGTCGCTGCTGCGCTTTCGCCGGAACATCGACGCCGAGCGCGTGCAGGTGTGGGCCGACGTGAAGAAGAAGCACGCCTCGCACGCCATCACCGCCGACGTGGGGATCGGCGAGACGGCCGCGGCGGCGGAGTTCATGCGCGCGGACGCCGTGATCGTGACCGGCACGGCCACGGGCGCGTGCCCCACGGAGGGCGACGTGGCCGAGGTTCGCGCGCACTGCCGGCTGCCCGTCTACATGGGCTCCGGCGTCACGGCGGAGAACCTGCCGCGCTACTTCGCCGGCGCAGATGGCTTTATCGTGGGCTCCGCGTTCAAGGCCGGCGGCCGCTGGGATGAGGCCGTGGACGCGGCCGCCGTGGAGCGGTTCATGGCCGCGCATGTGCGGTGCGGGTGAGTGTCCCGCCGCGGTGGTGGCGATGGGCGGCTGATCAGATCCGGCTGTGGTCGATCCCGGCCGCGCGCTGCACCTCCGTCCATTGCTCCTGCAGACGCATCTCCCCCGCCCAGTACTCCAGGTACCCCCAGTCCACGACTCGGGCGCGTACACGGAGCATCCGGGCTGCGTCTTCGAGCTGGCGCGCGGACTGGCCCATTCGCGCCCACTCCATCTTCGCGATCAGCACGTCCTCGACGCTGGCGATCGGCACGTCGGCACCTTCCATCTCCACGATGGCTCGGCGCTCGAATTCCTTTCGGCTGAATGGTCGTGACTTGCGTACGATGAGGTCGACTTTCCAGCCCGTCTCCAGGTCGATGAGATTGAACTGTCCCTGGAGCCGCAGGGCCTCGAGAGCCGCGCCTTCATCCACGTAGAACTGGTCGCGCGGCAGCAGCTTGACGAACGCCTTGATCTGCTCGGTGGTGGGGGCGATGACGAAATCTACGTCCTGCGTGGCGCGCGGAGCGCCGTGGTAGGAACTCGCAAACGAGCCGGTAAGCATGCACGGGATGCCCGCTTGCTCCAGGGCGCCGAGAACGCGCCCGAAGAGGTCGCGCGTGGTCATCGCAGCGGCGGGGGCAGGGGATCGGTGCCAAAGGCGTAGCGCAGCAGCTCGCGCTTGAGCTCCCACTCCGTCCAGTCGGGGTGCTCGCTGCGCAGGCGCGCCATGGCGATCCTGCGCGTCATCTCGCTCATCTCGATGGCGAGGTTCAGCCGCTGCTCGCCCGTCATGCGGCGGTGGATCTCATCCTGGATGGCCTGGACCTCGGGGCTGGTGTCGCTCATCAGGCTCGGCGTCGGGGGGGAAGCGTGGCTCCGAGTATAGCCGAGCGGCGGGGAAGGGCGCTAG
Source organism: Longimicrobium sp. (assembly GCF_036280135.1). GTDB lineage: Bacteria > Gemmatimonadota > Gemmatimonadetes > Longimicrobiales > Longimicrobiaceae > Longimicrobium. The sequence goes on along the minus strand of NZ_DASURI010000579.1, from coordinate 12,850 downwards.
CGGTTGCGCTGGGAACGGTCCATCGTGGCGCGCATGACCCTGTCAAACCAGGAGCCGAACAGCATGGAGAGCGGGATGGTGATGAGGGCGTAGGTCAGCACGCGGGCAACAAAGCGCCAGGACAGCACGTCTCCCGCCATGGCCTCGCGCATGGCGGTCATGGCCGTCATGGCGAGCCCCATGGGGAGACCCCAGCGCAGCATGCCTCGCCTGAGGATTTCGCGCCCGTGGGCGTCGGGCATCCACGCCACCATGCGCCACGTCCAGACGCTGACGAGCAGCCACGCGACGATCCCCAACGCCAGCACGACCAACGGAACAATCTGGTCGGGCGCGACCGGCGGGCGGGACTGCGCGGCCAGCAGCACGGGCGCGAGGACCTCGCCCGCCAGCACGCCAGCGGCGGCCCCCTTCCACACGGACGACTTCACGGCCTGGAGCATTCGGATCAGCGGACGGTGTGCGGTTGCCCAATCGCGAGCCGCACCGTACGACACCGGATGTTTTCGAGTTTCGCGCGCTGCCGATTCGCAAGCGAGTCGGCCGGGGCTGCCCGCGGGGTGGCCCCGGTTTTTCGTGGGATGCGCATCCACCGAACGTCGATCGGCAGATTGCAACCCGATGGCCCCATGATCCGCGACCTGTTCAGCACGGCGCTGGTTCGCGCGCTGGCCGCGCACACGCCGCGGCCCGTTCCCACGTATTTGCTGCCGCCGCCGCCCACGGTGCCGCGCACGCTGCCGGCCACCGTGCGGGCGAACGGCCTGCGCATCGAGTACGACGCGTTCGGCCGGCCAGGCGACCCCGTGCTGCTGCTGGTGATGGGGCTGGCGGGGCAGCTGGTGGCGTGGGACGAGGAGTTCTGCGCGCGGCTGGCGGGATGCGGGCTGCGCGTCATCCGGTTCGACAACCGCGACATGGGCCGCTCCACGTGGTTCGACGACGCGCCCGTGCCCAGCCTGTTCGCCGTCATCCGGGCCGCGCGGCGCAGGCTGCCCGTGGAGGTGCCGTACCGCGTGCCCGACATGGCCGCCGACGCGCTGGGGCTGATGGATGCGCTGGGCATCGACGCCGCGCACGTGCTGGGCATCTCCATGGGCGGGATGATCGCGCAGCAGATGGCCATCGACGCGCCTCACCGCGTGCGGACGCTCACGTCCATCATGTCGCACACGGGCGAGCCGGACCTGCCGCATCCGCACTGGCGCGCCTCCGCCGCGCTGATGGCGCCCGCGCCGCGCGACCGCGAGCAGGCCATGCGCCGCGCCGTGGACGCGTGGCGGGTGATGAACGGCCCCGCCATGGCCGTGGACCTGGCGCGCACGCGGCACATGGCGGAGCTGGCGTACGACCGCGGCCGCAACCCGCGCGGTGTGATCCGCCAGCTGGCCGGCATCATCGCCAGCCCCAGCCGCGCGGAGGGGCTGCGCCGGCTGCGCGTGCCCACGCTGGTCATCCACGGCGACCACGATCCGCTCGTGCCGCCGGAGGGCGGACGCCGCACGGCCGCGCTCGTCCCCGGCGCGGCGCTGGAGATCATCCCGAACATGGGCCACGCGCTCCCGCCGCCCCTGTGGGAGCGGATGATCGACCGCATCGCCCGCCACGCCGCGAACGGCTGATCCGTCAGATGCCCATCATCACGTCCCACCAGGAGTAGTGGTAGCGGTACTCCAGGGGAAACGTCGTGTCGATGACGTGCACGCGCCCGTCCAGCTCGTACTCCAGGCGGATGCGCTCCTGGAGCCGGCGCGAGCGCGGTGGCCGGTAGACGTGGCTGAACGTCTCCACGCACCCGGACGTCTGCCGCGCGCAGGAGCCGATGCTGGAGCGTGACTCGCTGGGCTCCAGCCGCTTGCCGCGAACGGTGCGGTGCTCCAGCCGTACGCTCCCGGGCCGCACGCGCAGCCGCCGCGACGGGCTGTCGTACTGCACGGTGATGCGCGACTCGCGGAAATCCTTGAACGGCTCCTGCGCCAAGTGCTGCACCTCGATCTCCACGCCCCCGCCGGAGGTCCCGTCCGCGCGGTACAGCGTCGTGTAGAACTGGTAGGGATGGTCCTCCGTCCCGGCGTAGCGGGATGGATAGCGCACGCCGGGATGGTCCGCGCGCACGCCATCGTCGTAGTACATGCAGCGCGACAGCAGCAGCGACACCACAACCAGGATGGCGATGACGGACAGGCGCCGCGCCCTGCGCCTGCGCTCGTCGTGCCCGGTGAACTGGAGTTTGCGCTGCTGCAACGGATCGGGCGGATGTGGGACGAAGGCAATGGCGTGGATCCGCCGGAATCTGCTGATGCGCCGTGGTGATCACCAGTGGGAGGCGTCAACCCGATTGGCGGCGGATTGAAACGAGCGCGGCCCCGTGGATCGTCCAGGGGGCCGCAATCGTGTCGGGATCTCGGACGTGGATACGAGGACGCGGATACGAGGACGTGGATCTCAGTCGCGGGAAGCCGCGAGCCGCGCCTCGATGGCCGTGAGGAGGACAGGGACGGCGGAGCGCGCCCGCGCCAGGTCCTGCAGCACGTCGCGCCGGGTCAACGGCTGCGCGCCGCCAGGGACGCGCGGCGGGTAGCGGTGATAGACCGCGTAGCGGGTGAGGCTCGAAACGTCGCCCACGCGGTCGGCCGTTTGCCGGTCCAGCCTGCCGACCTGTTCGATCAGCCGGCCCAGGCTGTGTTGATCTTCCGGCTGGACACCGAACGCGGTGAGGAGTGCCTTGAGGAGCTTTTCGATGGCCTGCTGCGCGTGGAACCCGATCTGGGCAACGCCACGCAGATCCGGAGCGGCCGCGCCCATCTCGGCCCAGGCGAGGTCGTCCCGTGCGGACTCAACCCATTCGCCTACCAGTGCTTCGCGAACTTCTGCCGGGGTTCGCATAGAGCAGGATGCCGTGGCGGTCAGCGGGATAGGCGACGGTACCGGCAACAGGCCGGGATTCCTCGAACTCCGTGGCCCCAAACACCTGCACGTCCACCGGGCGCTCGAACCCGTTGAACAGGTCGGAAAGGTGCAGGCTCGTCGCCGCCCAGTCCGTCACCGGGTCCTGAAGCACCACCAGGATGTCGTAGTCGCTGGACGGGCGGGGCCGGCCCGTCACCCGTGATCCGTAAAAGAAGATCCGCTCCACTGAACCGCCGGCCGCCTCGAGGATCCTGTCCCTGATGCGCTCCGCCGTCCGCAGGTCCTGTTCTGTAGGCATACGCATTGTCCCACCAGTGTTCATGCCGTCCAATATGCCCGGATCACGAAGTCCGGTCAACCGCTGCCCGATCCGGCATGCGGCGCATCACGAGCCAGGCGAGGGTGGTAATGACGAGGACACCGGGAATGGTGAAGACCATCAGCAGGGCCAGCGTGATCGCCCAACTCAGCGCAACCAGCATGTCCGCGAGCGTCTCCCCGATCGGCACGGCGGCCTTTTCCAGGTCGGGGGACAGCTGAACGACACGCTCCGTCGTGCGGTACTGCGCCCAGCTGGAGTCCATCTCCATGCGGACGAGCGTGTCGCCCGGCGCGACCTCCGTGCGCGTCATCGCGAGCCTGGGCGACGTCGCGCTGTCCGCCACCGGGGCGGCGGACGCGGAAGCCTGCTGGATGGAATCCGCCGACAGCAGCCACGGCGAGGAATCCGTATCCCAGGCGAGATCGTTGGGATCCGCCCACTCCCAGCCCATCAGCGACGGCAGGACGGCGAGCACCAGCACCTGCAGCGCCGCGCCGATCAGCCACATCAGGGCGATGCGGCGGGGCGGCCACTCGCGAAAGCGCATCCGCCGCCTGGGAAAATCGTCCGGCTCCATCATGCGTCGCGTCGGCGGTGATCCTGGGCGGGTGTCGCTATCGATGGAGGGAAGGGAAAGGAGGCGCGGCGGATGGGAGGATCGCCGATCCGCCGGACGGTCGTGCTCCGGCGGATCCGGATCGGGCGCTACTGCTGCACCTGGGTGCCGCGCTTGGGGCGCACGGCCTCGATGGGCTGGCGCGGGTTGGGGCGGGGCCGGGGACGCGGGCGGCGGAAGCGCAGCGAATCATCCCGGCGCAGCACGCTGTCCTCGTTGATGGGCAGCTGCACGGGGATGGGCCCCGCGGCGGGCGGCGGGGGCACGGCGCCCGGCGGAACCCCCGCGCCCGGAGGCACGGCCCCCGGCGGCACGCCCGCGCCGGGAGGCGGCGTTCCGCCCGGCAGGGGCCGCGAGCCGGCCACGCTGTCCACGCGAAACGCGATCTGCTCCCACGTCTGCGCCAGCGTCTCCGGCTGCCGCGCGTACGCGATGACAAAGGCGCGCATCTGGCGGTCCGTGACGCCCGCCTTTTTGAGCGCGGCCTCGCGCTCCGCCTGCGTGGCCGTCTCGGGCAGCAGGCGCACGGCCACGTTGGCGGCCACGAACCGGTCGCGCGGGATCACGCCGGCGGGCGTCTCGGGCGTTTGCTTGCACGCGGCCAGGGCGAGCGCCGCGAGGGAAACGAGCAGGGTGCGTGGCTTCACGTTGGGCGGGACTGCGGGTAAGGCGCTGCGGCGCATCGACCTCCATCCATCGGCGATCCTCGCGTGCGCGCGGCGCCATCGGGCAATGGAGCGTACCCGCCTCGCGCGCGCGTGTCAAGCCGTGCGTTGCGCCGGGTGCGGCGGCCGGATAGCTTCGGTGCGGCTTTTTTCGCACTTCGCCATCCACCTCCCGCATCCACCGGAATGGCATTCACCGTCCGCGCGCGCGTGCGCGCCGCCGCGCTCGCCGCCCTGCTCGCCGCGCCGGCGCTGCAGGCCCAGGCCGTGCCCTCGCCCGCCGAGGTGCTGGGCTACGAGTTGGGCGAGCGCTTTACCCCCTATGCCGGCGTGCAGCGCTACAGCCGCGCCCTGGCCGACGCCTCGCCCATGGTGGACTACCGGGCGTACGGCACCACGGCCGAGGGGCGCGAGCTGTTCCAGCTCGTCATCGCCACGCCGCAGAACCTGCAGCGGCTCAACGACATCCTGGCCGCCAACGCCGAGCTGGCCCGCGGCGCCTCGGCCGAGCGGGCGCGGCAGATCGCGGCCAGCAACCCGGCCGTGGTCTACTTCAGCTACGGCGTGCACGGCAACGAGAGCTCGTCGTCCGAGGCCGCGCTGTACACGGCGTGGGACCTGGCGCGGGGCGCGCCGGAGGTGGCCGGGGTGCTGGACAACCTCGTCGTCATCATGGACCCCGTGACCAACCCCGACGGGCGCGACCGCTACGTCAACTGGTTCACCTCGGTGGTGGGCGGGCAGCCGAACGTCAATCCGCAGGCGCGCGAGCACCGCGAGCCGTGGCCGGGCGGCCGCTTCAACCACTACCTGTTCGACCTGAACCGCGACTGGAGCTGGGCCACGCAGCCCGAGACGCAGGCGCGGCTAGCCACGTGGTGGCAGTGGAACCCGCAGGTGCACGTGGACTTCCACGAGATGTTCTACAACAGCAGCTACTTCTTCTTTCCGGCGTCGGCGCCCATCAACCCCATCTACCCGGAGCACATCCTGGCGTGGGGACGGCGATTCGGGCAGGGCAACGCGCGGGCGTTCGACCAGCAGGGCTGGGCGTACTACACGGGCGAGGCGTTCGACCTGTTCTACCCCGGCTACGGCGACTCGTGGCCCAGCCTCACGGGCGCCGTGGGGATGACGTACGAGCAGGCGGGCCACGGCGCGGCCGGCCTGGCCATCCAGCAGCAGAGCGGCGACACGCTCACCCTGCACGACCGCGCGCAGCACCACCGCACGACGGGGCAGGCCACCCTGCGCACGGCCGCTGCCGGCAAGGCGGAGCTGCTGATGGACTACGCCGAGGCCGCCCGCACGGCGGGGCAGGGCGAGGCGGACTTCCTGCTCGTTCCCGGCAGCGACCCCACGCGCGTGGAGGCCCTCGTGGCGCACCTGCGCCGGCAGGGGATCGAGGTGGAGCGCGCCTCCGGCGGGTTCAGCGCGCGGGCCACGGCGTACCCGGGCTACGAGTCGCGGGGCCAGTTCCCCGCGGGCACCTACCGCGTGCGCGCCCGGCAGCCCCTGGGGCGCCTGGCCGTGACGCTGCTGCAGCAGGAGACGGAGCTCAAGGCGGAGTACTCGTACGACGTGAGCGCGTGGTCGCTGCCGTACGCGTACGGCGTGGCGGCGTACCGCGTGGCCGCGGGCGTGGGCGGCGGATGGAGCCCCGTGCAGACGGTCGGCCGTCCCGCGGGGCTCGCGGCGCCGGCGCCCGGCGTGGGCTACCTGGTGGCCCCGGGCGACGCGGCGTCCGCGCCCATGATCCGCTTTCTGCAGGCCGGCGGGCGGGCGCGCATCCTGGGCCGCCCGTCCACCTTTGGCGGCGTGCGCTGGCCGGCGGGGACGTGGTACATCCCCGCGGCGGGGAACGACACGGTGCAGGGCCGGGTGACGGCGTCCGGCCTGGGCGGCCTCGTGCGTCCCGTGGCGTCGGGGATGGCGGAGAGCGGCATCGACCTAGGCAGCGAGAACGTGGCGCAGGCGCGGCTGCCGCGCGTGGCGCTCGTCTCGGGCGAGGGCGTGTCGGCCACGTCGTTCGGCGCGCATTGGTTCTACCTGGAGCGGCAGCTGGGGATGCCGTTCGACGCCGTGATGACGACGGACCTGGCGGGGATGGACCTGGACGAGTATGACGTGATCGTGCTGCCCGACGCCTCGCCGCGCGCCCTGCGCGGGGCCGAGGACGCGCTGAAGCGGTGGATCCAGGGCGGCGGCCGTCTCGTGGCCGTGGCCGGCGGCGCCGAGGCGGCGGCCGGGATGGCCGAGGTCAAGGTGCGCGAGGGCGCCCAGGGCGACAGCGCGGCCAACGCGCGCTCGCGCTGGCTGGCGGGCCGCGAGGAGCGGCAGCGGCAGGAGTGGAGGCAGGAGGTGCCCGGCGCCATCTTCCCCCTGCGGCTGGACCCGGCGCACCCGCTGGCGTTCGGCGCGGGGCTGGAGGGCCGCCCCGGCGAGACGTTCGTGCTGCACGGCGGATCCACGGTGTTCGAGCCCGGCGAGGGCGTGGAGACGGTGGCGTACTTCCCGGAGCGCCTGGAGCGCCTGGCCGGCGTCATCAGCCCGCAGCAGGTGCGGCGGCTGGAGCAGGGCAGCTGGCTGGTGACGAAGCGGATGGGGCAGGGCAGCGTGGTGCTCTTCGCGGACGACCCGCTCTTCCGCCTGTTCTGGAAGGCCACCGAGCCGCTGTACGTGAACGCCATCCTGCTGGGTCCGTGAGGTGAGCGAAACCGGATGAGGTCGAAGCGCCCCGGAGCCTGGATGGTTCCGGGGCGCTGTCGTTTACGGCAACTGCATTCTCACGCAGAGGGAGCAGAGGCAGCAGAGTACCCCGGTTTCGCGCGGAAATGGGGTACTCTGCTGCCTCTGCTCCCTCTGCGTGAAAAGCAGTTTTCTGTCTTGTCTCCGCGCGGGGGTTGATGCTTCATCTGTTTGCGATATACTTGTCGGCTCCTCGGGGCCCGGCGAAGCGTGACGTCGCCCGCCCCCCGCGTTTCTCCCGAAGTCGAACGGTGTTGATGGACATTGCGTTGATCGGGTGAGGTTGCAGCCTCCGGGAGGCTCCCTCCATCCCACGCGCCCCCGCGGCGCACGCCGCGCCTGACGGCGCGGTCCTCCCGGGCAACCATTTTTCCTGCTCAACGATCTCCGCCCCGCGGACGAGCGCGCTTGCTCGTGCGCACGGGGGCGGGGCAGCACCGGTTCGGCACCTGATGTCTACCCTTTCGGAAACACCGTCCGCCCCGCAGGCGGAGGGTTCGCACGGCTTCTGGCGCTCCGTGGGCCAGGCGCTTCGCGGCACGGAGCACGACTACACGTCGGGGCCCGTGGGCCGCGCCATCCTGCTGCTCTCCATCCCCATGGTGCTGGAGATGGCCATGGAGAGCGTGTTCGCCGTCGTCGACATCTTCTTCGTCTCGCGCCTGGGCGCGGACGCGGTGGCGGCGGTGGGGCTCACGGAATCGCTGCTCACCATCGTCTACGCCCTGGCCATGGGGCTGGGCATCGGCGCCACGGCGCTGGTGGCCCGGCGCATCGGCGAAAAGGACGGCGAGGGCGCGGCGCACGCGGCCGTGCAGGCCATCCTCCTGGCCCTCGCCGTCTCCGCCGTCCTGGGCGTGGCCGGCTCGCTGCTGGCGCCGCGGCTGCTGGCCCTGATGGGCGCGTCGCCGCAGGTGATCGGCTTGGGGCTGGGCTACGCGCGCATCATGCTGGGCGGCGAGGCGGCCATCATCGTCCTGTTCGTCGTCAACGCCATCTTCCGCGGCGCGGGCGACGCGGCCATCGCCATGCGCGTGCTGTGGCTGGCCAACCTCATCAACATGGTCCTGGGACCGTGCCTCATCTTCGGCCTCGGACCGTTCCCGCGGCTGGGCGTGACGGGCGCGGCCATCGCCACGACGACGGGACGCAGCGTGGGCGCGCTGTTCGCCCTGTGGCGGCTTACGCGCTCGGACGGGCGCATCCCCGTCACGCGGCGGCACCTGGCGCTGGATGTGAAGGTGATGGGGCAGATCGTCCGGCTGGCGGGATCGGCGACGGTGCAGATGCTCATCGGCACGGCCAGCTGGACGGCCCTGGCGCGCATCCTGGCCGTGTTCGGCAGCCCCGTGCTGGCGGGCTACACCGTGGCCATGCGGGTGATCGTGTTCGCCATTCTGCCCAGCGCGGGGATGAGCAACGCGGCCGCCACCATGGTGGGCCAGGCGCTGGGCGCGTCCAAGCCGGAGCGCGCGGAACAGGCTGTGTGGAAGGCGTGCATCTACAACCTTGTCTTCCTGGGCGTCGTCGGCGTGCTGTTCGTGCTGCTGGCGCGGCCTATCGTCGGCCTGTTCTCCCAGGATCCCGAGGTCCTGCGCTACGGCGCCACGGCGCTGCGGGTGGTGGCGCTGGGGTTCCCGCTGTACGCGTTCGGCATGGTGCTCACCCAGGCGTTCAACGGCGCGGGCGACACGTGGACGCCCACGTGGATCAACCTGGCCGTGTTCTGGGCCTTCGAGATCCCGCTGGCGTACGTGCTGTCCAACACGCTGGGGATGGGCCCCGTGGGCGCGTTCTGGGCCATCACCATCGCGTTTTCGTCGCTGGCGGTGGTGAGCTGGCTCATCTTTCGCCGCGGCCGGTGGAAGACCAAGCTGGTGTAGTGGATCGGGGTCCGCGCCGCCTGGCGCGGATCCCGTTTGCCGTTTCTCGCCCGCGCTGTCATTGTGAGGCGCTGACGTGCTGATGCGGTCCTCGAGGCAGAAGAACGCGCGTCGGCCTGCACGTGCAGAGGAGATGAGTGATGGATCGTGAGCTCGCGCTCCGCGTCGTCGTGCTGCGGCCGATGGCGGGTGTCGCCTACCGCGTGCAGCGCGGAAAGGACGAGCTGCTGGAGCCGGCGCGGACGCCGGCGGACGCGCTCGTCTTCGACTTCACCGCCCGCGTGGGCGGATCGCGGGCGGACGCCGCGCCCAACTTCCTGGGCCCGTACGCGCAGGGGCCCAGGGGCGACCGCTTCGTCTACGTGAACACGGGGGTGTCGGCGGGGCAGATGGGCTCGCCCTGGCGCCGCCGCGCCAAGGTGCGGCTGTCGGGCGTGGGCTGGGACCTCGTGGAGCAGGCGATGGCCGCGCCGGGGGCCGTCCTCCAGGCGCGCATCGAGGGGACGGGCGCGGATGGCACGCCCGCCTGCGCGAGCGTGCCCCTGCTGGACGGCGGCTGGACCCTCGCGCCCGCGGGCGAAACCATCCCGTGACGTGTTCGGGCGCGGATCGTCGTGCGGGGACGGGATCTTGACCCGCGGCCGCGCGCGCCGATGTCCCGCGCACCGGCGGATGCCATGCGCCCGCGCTTCATCCTCTTCCTCCTGATCCCCGCGCCGGGATGCTGAACGGACAAACGCCCATCGTCATCGCCCACCGCGGCGCCAGCGGATACCGGCCGGAGCACACCATCGAGTCGTACCGGCTGGCCATCGAGATGGGCGCGGACTTCATCGAGCCGGACCTGGTGTCCACGCGCGACGGCGTGCTCATCGCCCGGCACGAGAACGAGATCAGCGGCACGACGGACGTGTCGGAGCGCGCCGAGTTCATCAACCGGCGGACGACCCGGGAGATCGACGGCGTGCCCGTGACGGGGTGGTTCACGGAGGACTTTACCCTGGCGGAGATCCGGACCCTGCGCGCCCGCGAGCGCCTGCCGGAGCTGCGGCCCGTCTCGGCCGCGTTCGACCAGCAGTTCCAGGTACCCACGCTGGACGAGATCATCGCGTTCGCCAAGGCGGAATCCGCCGCGCGGGGACGGACGATCGGCATCTACCCCGAGACCAAGCACCCCACCTACTTCCAGTCCATCGGCCTGCCGCTGGAGCCCGGACTGCTGCGGGCCCTGGCGCGCGCGGGGTGGACGACGGCGGACGCGCCGGTCTTCATCCAGTCGTTCGAGACGGAGAACCTGCGGATGCTGCGCGGCCAAACGGGCGTGCGCCTGGTGCAGCTGATGGAGCACACGGGCGCGCCGTACGACCTCGTCGCGCGCGGCGATGCCCGCACCTATGCGGACATGGCCACGCCCGCCGGCCTGGCGCAGATCGCCACCTACGCCGACGCCATCGGCCCGCACAAGGGGCTCGTGATCCCGCGCGACGAGGACGGGCACCTGCTGCCGCCGTCGCTCCTGGTGGCGGACGCGCACGCGGCGGGGCTGGGGGTGCACCCGTGGACGTTTCGCAACGAGAACGTCTTTCTCCCCACGGACTTCCAGATCGCCGCGGCGGACCCGGCGGCGTTCCAGCGCACGCACGGCGACGCCCGCGCGGAACTGGCCGCGTTCTTCGCGGCCGGCGTGGACGGCCTGTTCGCCGACTACCCCGACGTGGCCCTCGCCGCCCGCGCGTCCATGCGGTGACGCAAAGGCGCGATCCGGATGCGCCAGGCGCGGCACTTTGTTTACTTGCCCCTTGCCGCCCGGCGGGGGCTCGATGATCTTTGGGGGCCACGCTTCGGCTGCAACAATCCGCTTGACGTGTCGCTCTTGGAAGAAAGGACCCGCTGATGCCAGATACGAGCTATTCACCGTTGCCACGCGAGGAACTGGACGTCCTTCTTGCCGCCGATGAGCAAGAGACCGCCCGGACGTGGAATGACCTCACGGTTGGGCTCAGCACGCTCCTTCACCTTTGGACCGCGACGTATCCACGGCCGCTCATCCCGGAAGCCACCGCCCGGCAGATGATCCCCGAGGCGCTCCAGGCGCTGCGGGACACGCCGTTCTACCCGCGTGCCCTTCACAACGCGCGGGTGGTGGAGGAGATCGAGCGGCAGTTCCGGGAGCACGGACCTCGCCTGGAGCTGTACCGGGCCGTTGACGACTGCATCGAGACGATGCTCGAGGAGTGGATGGCGATCGAGCACTACCCGGATCCCCCGCCTGCGTTGACCTCGCGGGAGCCTGCCCCGCGTGTCGAGCCGTGGCGCTTCGTGGGAGCGCGCTGAGAGATGAGAACGACGAGGCCCCGCCGGGCGTGCCGGCGGGGCCTCGCCGCATCAGGTGAGCGGCGCCGTCAGACGATGCCGGGGCAGAAGCAGCAGCCGTTGGTGCAGCTGGCGCCCGCGGGGTCGCCGCCGCGGACGATGCAGGCGTCCTGGCACTTGGCCAGGTTGCCGCACGAGCCAATGGACGTGAGCGGGCAGGGGCGCGCCTCCGCCAGTGCCGCCGAGGCGCCAAAGGCCAGCGCCCCCAGCACGGCCACTCCCGCCAGCGGGGTACGGATGCGATCGAGCAGCGTACGCATGGGATCTCCTCCGTTCAGCAGGTGAATGGGGCCGATCAGGACCACAGGCACCAGCAGCAGCCGCTGATGCAGTGGCCCGTTTCGGCCCCCTGGACGCCACGGCAGTACGTGGCGCATTGGTCCGTGCTGGTGCACGAGCCGCTGGCGTACGTGTCCAGGCACGCGGCGGCCGGGTTCACGTCCGCGCGCAGCGTCGCCGCGCCGAACGCCAACGCCGCGCCCACGCCGCCGGCGAACACGGCCGTACGAAGTCTCCGCAGGGTCATCCGCCTGCCTCCGTGCCGGGCGTGAAACGAGTGCCGGCCCTCCTCGGTCCGGCGCCATCTCGGGCTACAGCTTCTGGCAGGTGCAGCAGTACGTGCGCGTGTCGCAGACGGGAATGAGCCCGTTGGACAGGCGGTTGCAGATCCGCCGGCACTCCGACGTGCTGGTGCAGGTGCCCTGCGCCGTGGGATCCGTGCACGTCTGCGGGGTGAACGGCGACGCCACGGCCGTCCGCGCGCCGAACGCCAGCGCGGTCGTCACCCCGGCGGCGAACAGCGCCCCGCGCACCCTGTCGATCATCGTTCGCATACGGGTTCTCCGTGCAAAGGGTGCCGCCCCGCGGACGAGCGCGTCCGCGGGGCGTCCGTCATCCGGCCGGTCCGGGCGATCAGATGCAGCCGCAGGTGCCGCCGCTGTAGTAGCCCGCCATGCCGTAGGCGCCGCAGCAGTCCGTGCACGATTCGCTGTCGCGGGCAAAGGGGCAGATGCCCTCGGCCTTGGCCCGGCCCGGCTGCGCCGTCGCGGATGCCACGCCGTAGCCCATCGTCGAGAGGACGGCGGCCGCGAACAGCAGGGTGGAAATGCGCTTCATGAGACGCTCCTCAGTGGATGTGAATGCCGGATTGCCTTGTCGACAATGTAAATCGGCGGGTAAGGGTAGACAAGCTTCTTCCGCCGTGATGGCCGGAGTCGGTCCGCACGCGCCGCTCGGGGTAGATCCGAGGCGTTGGAAGCGCCTGCCGGATAAAGCGCGAGGGCTGTCCGGATGGCAGGCCATGGGCGGTACGGAACTTGTTTTTGCCAGGGGC
>NZ_DASURI010000578.1:0-7046 GCF_036280135.1 Longimicrobium sp. | reverse complement strand
CACGCCCACGCGCGTGCCCCGCAGCTCGTCGTAGTACAGGTCGCACTCCACGCCGCCCTGCGGCAGGGTGGGCTCGCACGAGTCCGCCACGTCCTCGCGGCCGTAGCCGCGCACCAGGAAGGGCCAGCCCAGGTAGATGTCGCCCACCAGGTGCTCGTCGCGGCCGTAGCGGCCCACGTGCATGCCGCGGAAGGCCAGCGTGAACGGGCGGAAGTACAGGTACCGCCGGTAGTCGGCCGTGGCCGTGGTGAACTGCAGGTCACCCAGCGTGGGCGCCACCTCGAACCGGTAGCGCTGCCCCGCGAACGGCGACGTGTACCCCTGCAGCGTGGCGTCGTACACCAGGGCCAGGCTGCCCTCGGCCAGGTTGTACGCCTCGCCCTCCACCTCGCGCCGGCGCGCATCCACGGCAATGGGGTCCACCACCACGTTGCCATCGGCGTCGCGGCCGGCCGGGTACACCAGCTCGTAGATCTGCCGGTCCGACGAGATGCGCCGCACGCCGCCCGACATCTCCACCCGCTGCACCTGGCTGAACGGGTACTGCAGGATGCCGCTCAGGCTCGTGTCGAAGTAGCGCAGCAGCACCTGCTGCACCAGGTACTCCGACTCGTCCTCGCTGAGCTCCGCGCCGTAGCCGCCGTAGACGAACGGCACCCGCTGCGCGGCCACGCCCCAGTTGTACCGGTGCTTCTGGTTCAGGTACAGGGCCGAGAAGCCGATCTCGTCCACCTGCCCCTGCGCCTGCACCGTGCCGTACACGTTGTGCCAGCCCAGGATGTCGCTGAAGATGCCCGTGATGCCGCCGTACAGGCCGCCGCGGCTGAACGGGCCCGTGCTCACCGACGCGCCCACCGTGGGCTGGCCCAGGTAGTCCAGCGAGATGCGCGGACGGTACGGCACCACCTGCCACGTGGCCTGGCTCTCCGGGTCCGGCAGCCCCGTCTCCACCTCGTTCACGGCCAGCAGCACCCGGTTGTACGGCGCCTCCTCGGGGCGCGGCACGGGGGGCAGCAGGGCCGGCAGGGGCACGCCCGGCAGCCCCGCCGCCGCCACCTGCACCGGCTCGGGCGCGCGGCCCGCCAGCTCCGCCGGGTTGGCGATGGTGTACAGGTTGAAGCCGTCGCGCTCGTAGACGGTGAACACCAGCCGGTCGGCGTTGGGCGCCGTGGAGATGGCCGGGCTCAGGTCCGTGATGCCGCTCACGCCCGTGAACAGGTTGGTCACCTGCGTCACGGCGCCCGTCCCCAGCTCCACCCGGTACACGTTGCTGATGCCGGCCCGGTCGGAGATGAAGAACAGGGCCCGCCCGTCACGGCTCCACTGCGGGTTGATGTTCTTGCCCACCGTGCCCTGGCTGTTGCCCTGCGCCGCGCCCTCGCCCGTCTGCACCGTGCGCACCTCGCCCGAGGCCACGTCCAGCAGGGCCAGGCGCAGCTCGCCGTACGACAGCGACTGGAAGTCCGTGCCCCCGCGGTCCGTGCTGAACGCCACCGTGCGCCCGTCGGGCGAGTACATGGGCTGCAGGTCCGCGAACCGGTCGTTGGTGAGCTGGCGCGCGCGGCCCGTGTTCATGTCCAGCGCCCACAGGTCGCTGATGCCGCCCCGCAGCCCCGAGAACACGATGGTGCTTCCGTCCGGCGACCAGGTGGGGTTGGTGATCTCGCTCACCCCCGGCACCTGGTACTCGCGCACCCGCCCGCCCCGCACGGCATCCACCACCACCACCACGTCCCGGCCCTGCTGCAGCGCGCTGAAGGCAAAGCGGCGCCCGTCCGGCGACCACGTGCCCGACGAGTTGATGTAGCGCAGCGATCCAAAGTGCGGGTCGAACGAGCTGCCGCGCTGCAGCCGGCGGATGATCTCGCCCGTGGACGCGTCGGCCAGGTACAGCTCCACGTCCAGGTTGTTGAGCGACGACAGGAAGGCCACCCGCGTGCCGTCGGGGCTCAGGGCCGGGGCCACGTTGTAGCGTCCGCCCTCCACCTCGGCCGAGCTGCCCTGGCGCCGCCCCGTGACCAGGGGCTGCGCCTGCTCGCGCGCCTCGCGGCGTTCGCCCAGCAGGGGCAGGTAGGTGCGGCGGATGGAGGTGCTCCACTCGTCCACGATGTCTTCCAGCGACGCGTTCAAGATGCGCTGGAAGGCATCGGGATAGGGCACGCCCTGACCCACCTGCTTGAGGATCTGGCCGATGGCCGCGTCGCCCCAGCGGCCGCCCACGTACGCCCAGAGCGCCTGTCCCCATCGGTAGGGAAAGAAGCTGGGGTCGTAGGTGAGCTGCTCCAGCGTGGGAATGCGGCCTGTGAGCGCCGCGTCGCGCAGCCACATGGCCGTGTGCGGGTCCACGGGGCCCACGCTCAGGTACTCGGCCATGCCCTCCACGAACCAGCCGGGGACGTTGAAGCGCTGGGCCGCCTCTTCCAGCCCGCCGCCCGCGCGGCCAAAGCCCGAGATGTCGTACTGGAACGCGTGCACGAGCTCATGGCCCAGCACGTGGTCCGACTCCTCGTACGAGTTGGCCAGGGGCATGATGATGCGCTGCTTGAACGCCTCGGTCACGCCGCCCGTGCCCTCGCTGATCTCGCCGCCCAGGGCGCTGGTCTGCTGGAAGTGCGGATGGCTGGCGTACAGGATGAGGGGCTGGCGCTCCTCGAACTCGTGCTCCAGCACGCGGGACAGGCGCGCGTACCAGCGCTCCGCCATGCGGGCGGCGTCGCGGGCGGCCTGTTCCTCCTCGGGGTAGAAGTAGACGTCGAACCGCGTGGTGCGCAGCACCCGAAAGTCGAACGTCTCGTACTGCACCTTGTTGCGCCCGAAGTACTGGGCGGCAGCGGGCGCGGTGGACAGGGCGGTCGCCCCGGCCGCCAGCGCCAGCGCGGCGGCCCAGCGAACCCGTAGGCGGATTGCAGCGGACATGGTCTAGCTCCTCGTGCCGGCCAGGAAAGGTGAAGCCGCTGTGCACAGCGGTCCGGGCCGGCGTACACGGGCGTGTCGCCGAAAAGGATCGTGTGCGGGTGTACAGTCCCGGGGGAGGGGCGTACGCACGTCCCGTTCCCCTCCCTGCCCCAGGATTTTCAGCCCCTTCGCACGCGCAACGCGCGGCAGGCGGGGCTTATGACAGCACCGGCGGCGGGGGCGGCGTGGCCACGGGTCCGGAGACCCCCTGCAGGGCGCGGTCGTCGCCCCGCTCGTCCAGCAGCCACACGCCCAGCGCGGCCAGGATCACCAGCATGAGTATCCCCAGGATCCAGGGCCGCAGACCCGGCCCCCGCGGGCGCACGTCGATGTCTGCCATGGTACGCCGACCTCCGGTGGAGATTTCGGAACCCTGCATGGTTGGATGCCGGCGTACCCTGGAGGCAGACTGCGTGCCCCTGGCCGCGCTGTCATGGGGAGGACACGCGGGCGGGGCGGGTACCCTTACGGCGGGGGAGGAAACGGCGGGGGAGGAAACGGCGGGGGACAGGGTACAGGGGAGAGCCTGCAACTGCGGAACTGCAGGGAATAGGGAACAGGGAATAGGGAATAGCCCGCAACGGCGAATCGGTCCGCGCGAACCGGCTGCTGGGTGCCGGCGGAAGGCCACGGCACCCGCCCGCGCCGGACCCGTCGGCGCAGGCCGACATCACGCTTCCGCAGCCTCGACTTCAGTCGCTGCCCGGCCCGAAACCGTCCCGCGCCGGAAGTCCCGCCCCGCAGCAGCCACCCCGTAGACGTATACACCCCCGCCCGCGCAGTTTGCGGGAGGGGGTGGACGAGCCTAGGCGAGGCCGGGGGAGGGCCCCCGGGGAAGGCCCGTCAGCCCTGGGAGGCGAGCCAGTCCAGGGCGTCGGCGTCCGTGTCGAACGTCTTGATGTTGCGCTTGGAGAACAGGATCACGGCCTGGTACGCGATGCGGTGCAGGCCGCCCATCCCCACCACGGCACTGGCCCGCACGTACGGCGCATTGTGCGTGGCCAGCTCCTTGAGCGCCTGCAGCACGGCCGCGTTGTACCGCGCGTCGCGCACCACCGTCATCACCAGCAGCGAGCCCCGCGGCTGCCGCGCCACCACCTCCATGGAGTGGCGGATCTCGCGAACCGCGTCCTCGGGATCGCGCACGCTGCTGTAGTCCAGCACCAGCACCTGCCTGCCCTTGTGGTCGATGAACCGGGTGCGTTCCATGGAGGTAGGCTCCAGCCGTGTGACGGGTGGGTCGATGGAAGCCGCCGCGCCGGGCGGATTCCGCAAGATAACCGGCGCCGGCCCCGCGTCCACGGTGCGCCACGAATGCGCCAGCACGGAAACGCTCCTTTCCGCCCGGCAGGCGGATTGCGGGACCGCCGTTGCCCGGCTTTGTCGCTCCTGTCCCCTTCCGCGCGAGTGAAAGATGTCCGACGTGGACGCCCTTGATCCGACTCCCGATCCCGGCTCCCTCCCCCGACGCTGGGACCTGACGGTGGCGGAGGCCCGTGAGCGGCAGCAGCAGATGCGCGGCCGGCTCGTGACCGTGCCGCCGCCGGGGTTCGCGCCGCGGTACGTGGCCGGCGCCGACGTATCCGCCGAGCGCTTCAAGCACTACGGCTACGCGGCCGTCGTCGTCATCGACATGGAGACGGGGGAGACGGTGGACGAGGCGTCCGCGGCCATGGAGCTGCGCTTTCCCTACGTCCCCGGCTACCTCTCGTTTCGCGAGATCCCGCCCCTGGACGCCGCCTGGGCGCGGCTCCGGGTGCGCCCCGACGTCGTGGTCTTCGACGGGCACGGGTACGCGCATCCGCGCCGATTTGGGCTGGCGTGCCACGGGGGCGTGGTGTGGGACGTGCCCAGCGTGGGCTGCGCCAAGAACCCGTTCATCGGCACCTTCGAGCCCGTGGCCGACGAGCGCGGCGCCACGAGCCCCATCATCCACGAAGGCGAGACCATCGGCAGCGTGGTGCGCACGCGGGCGGGCGCCAAGCCGCTGTACGTCTCCGCCGGGCACCGGATGGACCTGCCGACGGCCGTGGACCTCGTCCTGCGCCTGGCGCCCAGGTATCGCCAGCCCGAGACCACCCGCCGTGCCCACCACCTGGTGAACGAGCTGCGCCGCGCCGACAAAACGGAGTCGTAAACCGTCAGGACGAGCCCACGTGGCCGACGAAGGCGGATCCATCGTCATCCGCCGGTGCAGTTGCGGGCTAATCCCTATTCCCTCTTCCCTATTCCCTGCCGTTCCGCCCCTCCCGCGCGGACCCGCAACGCATTAGCTTGCCCCGGGGCGCGGCACCGATCCGCGCCCGGCCTCTCCGCGCAAGCGTAATCCCCGCAATCCCCTGCCGGTCAGAATACGGCCGGCCCGTGCGTTCCATCGTCGACCACTGGTAGCGCACGGCTGACAGGACATACCGTTTTGTCCCCTGCAACGCCCTCTTCGGACCAGCGCTTGAACGTTACGCAGCTCTTTCAAGAGCACTACGACGCGCTTTTCCGGTACCTCGTGCGCCTCACGGGCGATGCCGACCTGGCGGCCGATGCCGCGCAGGAAGCCTTCGTCCGCCTGGTCGAGCGGCCGCCCCAGGACCGGCACCTGCGCGCATGGCTGTTCGCGGTTGCCACCAACGTGGTCCGCGACACGGCCCGCGCGCGGGCTCGCTGGCTCAAGCTGCTTACCGGTGCCCCGGACCGGGCCCCCGTGGGGGACCAGCCGGAGCTGCCGGACGCCGCCGCCGAAAGCGGCGAGCGTCGCAAGCTGGTGCGTGCCGCCCTGGACCGTCTTTCGTGGAAGGAACGGACGGTCCTCCTGATGCGCGAAGAGGGCTTTGCCCACCACGAGATCGCGGCTGCCGTAGGCACCACGACCGGATCGGTGGGCACCATGCTGGCGCGCGCGCTCAACAAGCTGTCCAATGAGCTCGCCCCCACCTCGGAGAGCCTGAGATGACGTTGACACTCGGGTCCCGTCCCCAGCACCTGGAGGACGCGGACCTTGTTCGATACATGGACCGGCAGCTGGACCGGGCGGGCAACCGCCGGGTGGAGCTGCACCTTGCCGTCTGCGCGGACTGTAGCGCGCGGCTGCAGTCCCTGCAGGACCGCGGCCGCTTGGTGAGCTCGTTCCTGGCCGAGCTGGACACGCCGCCCGTCGCCGACGAGCAGCGCGCCCTGGCCATGGCCGCCGTGCAGCGGGCCCGCTTTCGCGCACGCCCCGTGTGGGTCAGCCGGCCGGGGCTGGCCGCGGCCGCCATCGTGGCCCTGCTGCTCACGGTCACCTTCGGCACGCCGCCGGGGCGCGCGTGGGTGAGCGCGGCCGTGGAGCGGCTGGGCGGCACCGTGCCCGGCCAGGCCGCGCCCGAGGCGGCCATCGTGCTGCCCGCGCAGGAGGCCGCGCCCCCCGCGGCGGCCACCCCGGCCGCGCGCGTGGAGGCCGAGCCGCCCGCCGCGCCGCGGGCCACGCCGCAGCCGCGCACCACGCGGGCCGTGCTGCCGCCGGGGATGTCCGAGGCGGTGTCGTTCAGCCCCGCGGGCAACTACGTGCTGCTCAAGATCGACAGCCGCCAGCGCGCCGGCGTGCTCACGCTGTGGATCAAGAACTCGCCCCGCGCCTCGGCGCAGGTGGTGGCGGGGCTGCGCGCCGAGGCGCTGGAGCCCACGGCCGACGGGCTGCACCTGCGCAACACGAGCACGTCGCGGGCCGACTACACGGTGGAGGTGCCCACGCGGTACCGCTACATCCGCCTGCAGATCGGCGACGAGCCGGAGACGGTCATCAACGTCAACCGCGCCCGCCGCGACTGGCTGTGGAGCCTGAGCCTGGCCGGCACGGGCCAGTAGCCGGACGGGCAGATCGGCGGAGGCGGATCAGGTTCGCTTCAGTTGATCGGCGGCGGGGGATCACTCGATCGGCTGGATTCGGCGGATCGGTTCGGTGGACCGGATGCGGTGGATCGGGTTCGGTGGAAGGATGGGATCGAGGGGAAGCCGGAGTCCCCGTCGCTGCGCGACGGGGGCCCCTCTCCCCCGACCGCCTTTTTGCTCGTTCCTCGCAACGGCGGTCGACCCCTCCCCCAACTTCGGGGGAGGGGTTG
>NZ_DASURI010000577.1:0-8467 GCF_036280135.1 Longimicrobium sp. | reverse complement strand
TCTCCGCCGCGGCGCACGCGGGCACGGGCGCGGTGGAGCTGGGGAACCCCGCGCTCCGTGCCGAGCACGGGTTCTCGGTCGAGGGGCTGCTGCGCGTGCAGACGCCGCGGTGGACGGGGCAGCTGGCCGCGTACCGCAACCGCGTGTCGGACTACGTGTACCTGGCCGCGCGGGGAGACACGATGCTGTACGGCGTGCGGCTGCCCGTGCTGGAGTACGCGCAGAGCACGGCGGTGCTGCGTGGCGTGGAGGGGTCGATGGAGGTGGCCGCCACGCGCGCGCTGGTGGTGGGCGTGATGGGCGACTGGCTGCACGCGCGCCACGCGGACGGCACGCCGCTGTCGTACATGCCGCCGCCGCGGCTGGGCGGCACCCTGCGCTGGGACGACGGGCGGTGGATGCTGGGCGCGGACCTGCACCACGAGATGCGCCAGGACCGCGTGGGCGCCGCCGGCGAGCTGCCCACGCCCGCGCATTCCACGGTGCGCCTGTCCGCGGGCGTGCGCGTGCCGTGGGCGGGGTCGCTGCACTCCATCACCCTGCGCGCGGAGAACCTTACGAACGAGCTGCACCGCGAGGCCACGAGCCGCATCAAGGACTTCGCGCCGGGGCCCGGCCGCAATCTGTCGCTGCTGTACCGCGTGGTGTTTTGAGGGGAGGCGGTGAACCCGGCGACTTCGGCGGATCGACGGATCGGCGGATGCAGGATCGTGATGGAGGACGACGGATCGACGCGGGGGAGAGGATCGAGATCGGCAGGAGTCCCGTCGCTGCGCGACGGGGGGCCCTCTCCCCCGACCGCCTTTTTGCTCGTTCCTCGCAACGACGGTCGACCCCTCCCCCAACTTCGGGGGAGGGGTTTGTCGCGAGGCGAGTTCTGCGCGCGGAGGCGGGGCCGTGCTGGGGCTGGGTTCTCCCCCTCCCCGCGAGGCGGGGGCAGGGGGCCCTCCGCGGGCGAGGCAGACTACCCCCATCCAGCAGGAAACCTGGAGCCCACGGATGAGGTCTCCTCTCTCCGCGAGGAACGAGCGGGGAGAGGCCGGGAGAGGGGCGGGCCGCGATCGGCGCGAGCCATCCGAATGTCGCGCCGAAGTTCCGCCGCCCGGCCTACACGCTCAGCACCGTCAGCACGCTGGTGACCATCACGCCCACCATCAGGATGAACAGGTACGCCCATCCCAGGATCACGAACTTGAGCAGCGTGCGGAACCATCCCTGTCCGTACACCCGCTTCATGGCGATGTACAGCGCGATCACGAACCACGCGCCCATCGCCGCGTTGAGCCAGCCCGCGCGCAGCACCATCATCAGCGTGAACATGAGGAACGCGAACGCGTGCACGTGCAGCGCGAACACGAAGTGCTCCACGTAGAAGCGCTTTCGCCGCGAGTACAGCAACTTGAGGATGAACGCGAACAGGGGCATCATGAAGAACACCCCCGTGGGCGCGTTTTCCTCGAACGTCTCCGTGAGCGTGCGGATGGCCTCGCCCGGCGGCAGGCTGTTGAGCCGCTTTTCGCCCGCCAGCAGCCGCCGGTTCAGGGGACGCAGGGGCCCGGGCACCTTGAGGGTGTCCTTGACCCCCATGTTCAGGTCGATGTTGTTGTTGTCGCCCCGCTGCACGCGCACGCCCACGTTGCGCCCGCCCGCGCGGATCGATGAATCGCGCACGGCGCCGGGGCCGGCGGTGGCCTCGCGCACGGAATCGGCGCGGATGCCCTCCTCCACCTCGCGCTGCAGCTCGCCCGGGTCGGCGATGAACGGCAGCACCACGAAGAACAGCAGCGAGCTCACCAGGTACAGCCGAAACGGCGGGATGTACCGCACGATGCGGCCCTGCACGTACTCGCGCGTCAGGTGCCCCGGGCGAAAGACGAGCGCCCACAGCGTGCGCGGCAAGGCGGAGTTGACGGAAAGCTGGTCTTCCATCACCTCCATCAGCATCCGGCGCAGCGACACGCGCACGTCCGCCTTGCGCTGGCCGCACTGCGGGCAAAAGTGGCCCACCGTCTCGTCGCCGCAGTTCAGGCACGGGCGGTCGGGCGTCTTGCGGCTGTTGACCACGGCCCGCTGCCACCAGCGCCGTCGCGGCTGCGGCTGCGGCGCCTCGCTCGTCCCCAGCGGAGGCGTGGGCTGCGGCGGAAGGGTCGGCCTGGGCGGGAAGAGGTCGGTCATGCGACAGCGGGGGGAATGCAGGGGCGCGCCGGGCGCGGGGTGGCTCGGCGCGGTCGTTCGTCATCATCCGCCGCACCGGATTCAGGCCGATGCGGATGTTCGTGCGGCGGGCGGCTTCGGCGGATGCGGGGAAGCCGGCCCGTGCTCAGGCCGGCTTGCGCAGCAGGGCGATGGAAAAGAATCCGCCCCGGCCGATTGTCTCGCGGTGCTCCACGCGCAGGCCGGCGGCATCCGCCAGGGGGCCCAGCTTGCGGGTGATCTCCGTCGCAACCACGCGGGCCACCAGGTTGGCGGCGCGCCGCGCGGCGGAGGGATCGGCGTCGTCCGGCACCCACTTGTCGAAGACAGCGGCGCGTCCGCCGGGCTTCAGCACGCGCGCCGCCTCGCGGATGGCGGCCACGGGATCGGGGACGACGGCCAGGATCAGGTGCAGCACCACGGCGTCGAACGTCGCGTCCGCGAATTCCAGCGCCTGGGCGTCCATCACCCGCGCGTCCACGGTGCGGCCCAGGAGCAGGGCGCGGTGGCGGGTGCGCTGCACCATGGCGGGGGTGAGGTCCGTGGCCGTGACCGCCACGCCGTCGGGGATGAACGCCAGGTCCGCCCCCGTGCCGCATCCGTCGATCAGCACGTGCTCGCCCGTCTGCGGCGCCAACACCTCCAGCGAGCGCCGCCGCTGCGGGCGAAAGCCGGCCACGCGGTCGTACAGCGGCGCCAGCAGCGTGTAGCGAACGCGGTTCCAGCCGAGCGTGTTGACGGGCATGGGAGAAGCCGGACGGCGGGCGTGGGACGATGGACGGAAAGCTATGCCCCCGCTGCACATCCATCAAGTGCGCCGCCGACGGGCGGATCATCCTCTCTTCCGCCGCCTGTCCTTCCGCTTATCCCCGAACTCGATCGCGAGCACGACCTTTCCGCCCCTGCGAAAGAGGAATCCCAGGCCGGCAATGACAGCGCCTACTACCCCGGAAGTTCTCGCC
The DNA here is from genome assembly GCF_036280135.1 of Longimicrobium sp. Classification (GTDB taxonomy): domain Bacteria; phylum Gemmatimonadota; class Gemmatimonadetes; order Longimicrobiales; family Longimicrobiaceae; genus Longimicrobium. The sequence continues at coordinate 5,312 of NZ_DASURI010000577.1, read as the reverse complement.
AGCAAAACCGCCAGTTCACTGTCCATCGTTGCTCCCAGTGATAGGTGTGGTTGAGAGCTTAATCGCGTTCTCGCTTTGTGTCCTGCATCGTCTGGCAAAGTAGTCCCACCAAACCCGCCTACAGGACGTAGAAAGAAGTGCCTGTCTTGGCGCCGGGATTCCAAATTCGGCGAACGTCCGGAGTAGAAAACAAAAAGGGCCTGCACGGCAGTTGCCGTTCGCAGGCCCTTCGGGCGTTTTGCCAAGTTAATGCGGGCGCAGGAGTCAGACTCCTGCCAGCTACAATAACGCGTCAGCTCCGGAAGTCAATCCATTCGCCGCTCGTTTGCGTTCCTTACGCCGGCTGCAGCTCGCGGATGAGGCCGGCGCGGGCGTCGGCGATCATCTGGCGAACGCGGTCGCGCAGGGCGGGGACGTCGTCCAGCGTGAGGCCGGCCGTTTCCACGGGCGGCAGCACGCGCGCGATGGCGTTGGCGCGGCCGATGATCCACGAGCCCTTGGCCAGGCACGCCCGCGTCCCCGCCACGGCGATGGGCAGGATGGGACACCCGGTCTCGACCGCGAGGCGAAACGCGCCGTCGTGGAACTTCTGTACGCTGCCGTCGGCGCTGCGGGTGCCCTCGGGCATGATCATCACCGACACGCCCTTCTCCAGCCGGTCGCGGCAGTCGGCCAGTGCTTGGGCGCGGCTGCCGGCATCGCCGCGGCGCACAGCCACGTCGCCGGCCATGCGCATCATCCACCCCATGAACGGGATCTTGAAGATGGCTTCCTTGCTGAGCCACTTCATCTCCCAGGGCAGGTGCGAGAGCAGGAAGATGTCGGCGAAGCTCTCGTGGTTGGCCACGGCGATGTACGGCCGGCGCGGGTCGTGGATGCGCACGCCCGTGGTGCGAAACCGCCACAGCGGGTTGAGCTTGGTCACCAGCACGGCCGCGCGGCGAAACCAGCGGCCCACCGTGTAGCGGCCGGGGTCGCGCGGCGCGGTGACGGAGTAGACGAGAGCCAGCCAGGGTACCCAGAGGAAGCCGATGACGGTTCCGCTGATCCACACCCACAGGGAGATGACGCGCTTGAGCATTGCCGGGTCCGGGTCCATGTCGTTCCGCCGGGACTGGGGGCGGAACTGCCTGCATACACCGGACCGGCGAAACGGATCGAACGGGGTAGGGAATAGGGAACAGGGAATAGGGAATAGCGGACAACTGCGACGGCGGGAGGGGCAGGTGCCCGTCCGTCGTCACATTCTCGTCAGCCGGTTTTCAGGGGATGCAAAGCAACTGCAACGGCGGCCGATGCGGTGCGCCGTTGCAGGCTATTCCCTATTCCCTATCACCTATTCCCTAGGAACAGGCGCAGGTGGAGCAGGCGAGCGTCTCGGGGAAGATCATCAGGCGCTCCACGGGGATGGCGGCGCCACAGCCGTTGCAGATGCCGTAGCTGCCCTCTTCCAGGCGGCGCAGCGCGGCCACGATCTGCTCCAGCTGCACCTTTTCGCGCGCGGCCAGCGTGGCCGTGAGGCCCTGGCTCTGCAGCGCCTCGATGCGCGACAGCCGGCCCACGGTGTCCTGCTCCAGGTCGCGCGGGCGCGCGGCGGCGCCGTTGGCGGCCATGCTGCGCTCCAGCTTGGTCAGGCTGCGCAGGAGCTCGTCGCGGATGAGGGTCCGCTGCTCGGGCGCCAGCGGCTGCTGAAGTGCGGTCATGCGTCCTTCCTTGCGGTTTGCTTGGGTCGTGCGTGCGAAGCGGTCCGGGGGCCGTACGCGCGCGGCGCGAACGGTCCTGGGCCCGTCATCGGGTGAATGCGAGTGGTTTGTCCGGGAAAAACAGCCGGTCGGTCAGGAAACGCTCGGGTGCCGGAAGCCTGGGTCGCGCGTGGTGAAATGGCGCCCGGCAAGCCGGGGGGACGGCCCGCCGTCGTCGTGCTCCGGCACGGAAGTCGGGAATCGTTCCGTACGCATCCGGTCCCCGCCGTCACCAGACGCCGGGGGCCTTCACGCACGGTTTACCTGCACACCCCGGGCCGCCGCCGCCCACACACCTGTTTCCAGCGGCGTGGCCGGAGGACGGAAACGGATGACTGACTGCGCCGGGCCCGTTCGCGTCACGCGGCGCTGGGCGCCACCGGCTCCAGGAACACGTCGAAGACGCCCCCGCACACGGCGGGGCTCCACGAGAACAGGTCTTCCGTGAGGTCGATGCGCAGCAGCCGCGGCCGGCCCGAGGCGATCACGTCGCGCGCGGCCTCGATGACCTCCGCCTCGCCGCACCCGCCGCCCACCGTGCCCGTAAGGCCGCGCTCGGGGTCCACCAGCATCTTGCTGCCGATGCCCCGCGGCGTGCTGCCCTTGCAGCGCACGATGGTGGCCAGCACCACCGGCCGTCCCTCCGCCGCCGCCTGCTCCGCCGCGGCGAACACGGCCAGGTCTTCGCTCGTCATCCCGTTCCCGGTCGTACGCCCGTACGGCCCTCTTTCGTCAAGAGGTCGAGCATTCACCACAGGGATCAAACCGGCCATGGCCGCGCGGCAGCGGGCCGGCGCGGCGGTCGAGAGCACGTGCTTTCGGGCGGATTGTCCTCTGGAGGGAACACCCTGCGGAACATAATATAGCACAATTCGTTGCGTTTGCCGAATCCCGCCCGTTCCGCCCTCATCCAGTGTGTCCACATCATAGGCGCGGACAGGGGCAGAGGCAACCGCGGCTCACGGGTCCGGAACCTCGTCGGGCAGGGCGTCGGCCAGGCGGGCGATCTCCTCGGCCTGCCGCCACATCTCCTCCAGGGCGGCCAGCTCGCCCGCCAGCGCGCCGCGCTCGGTCTCCTCGTGCACGGCAATCTCCAGGGCCAGCCGGTCCGCCGGGTTGATGCTCCGGTCGCCGAACGGAAGCAGCAGCTTTCCGTGTTGCGCGGCGTGGTGCAGGTACTCCTCGGCCGTGCCCCGTGCCGCGATCTGGTTCACGGCGTTGTGCAGCCAGTCGCGTTTTGCGCCGTGCGCGTTCACGTGCACCATGGCCCGCGACAGCAGCCGGCGCCCCGGCAGCCCGCCGATGACGAGCGGCCGGGCGCCGGTGGTGAGGGCGGGAAGCATGACGCCCACCTCACCCGGCTCGCGCTGCACCAGCCGCGCGCCCACCAGGTGCCGGGACCGCACCGTCATCGTGCGTCCCAGGGGCGATTCCGCGCCGTGCAGGCGATGGACGACGTGCTCGTCGCGCACGGTGTCGCGAAAGTCCTCCAGGAAGCTGGACGCCACGTATCCGCCCCCCGCCAGCGCCGCGATGCCGAACAGCCCCAGGCCGATGCCCAGCCCCATCAGCATTCCGCCGCCGCCCACGAGCGCCGCGGCGCCCACCGCCGTCACCAGGCGCTGGCGCCGGCGGATGAGGCCGTGCCCGTAGCGCCAGACGACCAGCTCGCCCGGCTGGGCCCTGCCCACGCGGATGAGGCGCGTGCCGTCCTTGAGCCGCGCCAGGCCGATGTTCTCGCTCTGCGCGCGGATGCGGCTGTCGCGAAACAGGCGCTCGGCGTCTTCGATGGTCTCCCACCGCTCCTCGATGGGCGAGAGGTTCCACCGCGCGCACCGCGGGCACACGGCCCACAGCCGGCCCTTTGCCCCGTCGAACGCAACGCTGCGCCCCACGGGAAAGTGCTCCAGCACGTCGTTGGCACCCAGCGCCGCCGAGCAGAAGATGCAGTTGCGGTACATCTGAATCCCGGTTCGTTGCTCGACTCTGCTTGATTTCCTGAGGAGCCGCCGCGCGATCCTTCACCGGTCGTGATCCATGGCGGCGACGAAGGATCTTCTCGCCCGTCCTCGGCCTCTCCTTCCGGCCGTGGACGCCGCGAGCCGCCGTTCGTCCGTGTCGCGCAGGCACCTTCGTACCCCCGGCGACACGCGTCATCCTGGGGAGCCGCCGCGAGATCCTGATCGGTCGCGATCCATGGCGGCGACGAAGGATCTTCTCTCCCATCCTCGGCCTCTCCTCACCGGCATGGACGCCGCGGGCCGCTATCCGCCGGGATCGCACGCGCCGAGGACGGGACGCAAGATCCTTCGGGGCCGTACGCATCCAGTGCCGTCCGGGTTCCGCGAGGGTCCCTCAGGATGACAGTTGGAGAGTGGACCCTGGGCGTGTGGCAGGCCTCGCGCGGGCGCCCCCTCCGGGCTCGCGGAGCTCGCCCACCTCCCCCAATAACCCCTGGGGGAGGTTGAACGGCGCTTTTATCCCGCAGGATGCGCGGCAGCGCCGCATGACTCAGGATGACGATCGAGGTTGAGCGCGGAGTCGGTTCACGCGATCCGCGGCGGGGCGGAGGCGGGGACGTCGTCGGGGAGGCGGTCGGCGATGGACGCGATCGCCTCCGCCTGCCGCCACATCTCCTCCAGCGCGGCCAGCTCGCCCTCCATGGCGCGGCGCTCCGTCTCCTCGTGCAGCGCGATCTCCAGGGCCAGAGACGCGATGGGATTGGGATCGGCGGGGTTGCGGTCCAGCGCCGTGCCGCCGTACAGCCACTGCTGACGCCGTGCCGCCGCCCGCAGGTATCCTTCCGCCGATCCCGCCTGGTCCAGCACCCGCAGCGCCCATTCCAGCTCCCGCGGCCGCGCGCCGCGCGTGTTCACGGACACCATGCCGCGCCCCAGCATCATCCGCGCGGTGTCGCCGGGAATCACCAGCGGGTGCGCGGCGATGGCCCGCAGCACGCCCGGCCCGGCCACGGGCACCTCCACCTGCACCAGCGGCAGGTACACGTCCACCCCGCCGTCCTCGCCCGGCTGCAGGCGCGCCCAGCGCAGGTGCGAGCGCCGCACGTGCTGCCGCGCGTCCGGCGCCGCGCCGGGCGGGCGATGCGTGTACAGCACCTCTGCGTCGCGGTACCCGCGGACGAATGGGCGCACGAAGCGGTGGCCCAGCCACGCCGCGCCCACGCCGGCCAGCCCCGCCACGCCCAGGAACGACGCGGCGGTGACGGCGGCCGTGACCGTGCCCGCCATCACGTAGCGGCGGGTACGGCGGGCCAGGTGCTCGCCGTAGCGCCACGACGCCAGCTCGCCCGGCAGCGCCTGGCCCACGCGGATGAGGCGCGTGCCCTCGGGGCGCCGGGCCATCCCCACGTTGGCGCTGTGGACGTGCAGCCGCGTGTCGCGGAACAGTCGCTCCGCGTCCTCGATGGCCTCCCAGCGCTCCTCGATGGGCGCCAGGTTCCACCGCGCGCACCGCGGGCACACGGCCCACAGCCGCCCCCGCTCGGCATCGAACGCCAGGCTGCGGCCCACGGGAAAGTGCTCCACGGACTCGTTGGAGCCCAGGTCCGCC
>NZ_DASURI010000576.1:0-7242 GCF_036280135.1 Longimicrobium sp. | reverse complement strand
CCCGAGATGAAGTTCTCCCTTCCCCCATGCCGTTTATGGGGGAAGGGTCGGGGATGGGGGGCGCTCCGCCCGCGCGCGGACTCCGCTCATCCTCTCCGCCCTCCGCTCCATCTCACCCATCTCCATCCCCCACTTGATCTTCCGCGTCGAACAGCGGAACTTCGAAGTCCGCTTCGGGTCTCAGCCGGGGCGGGATCCTGGCCGCCGAATCTCCATCGTCCAACGCAGTCCATGCCCATCTCCGTACCCGTTCGCATCGCGGCCGCCGGCGTGATCGCCGGCGCGGCCCTCGCGCTGCCCCGCGCGCGCCACGTTCCCGCGCCGTCCGGCGAGCTCACGATCATCGCCCCGGCGCACGCCGCCGCGCCCGCGCCCCGGCCGGCCAGCGACGTGCTGCCGGGGCTGGAGGTGCTGCTGCGCGACTCGCTGCACCTGGTGCGCGGCAAGCGGGTGGGGCTCATCACCAACCACACGGCCGTCACGCACGACGGGCGCAGCGCCATCGACCTCCTCCACCAGCACCCGGACGTGCGGCTGGTGGCGCTGTTCGGGCCGGAGCACGGTATCCGCGGCACGGTGGACGGCGGCGCCCACATCTCCACGCAGCGCGACGCCCGTACGGGGCTCACCGTCTACTCGCTGTATGGCGCCACGCAGCGGCCCACGCCGGCCATGCTGCGCGGCATCGACGTGCTGCTGTTCGACATGCAGGACATCGGCGCGCGGCCGTACACCTACGTATGGACGATGACGATGGCGATGGAGGAGGCGGCCAGGGCGGGAATCCCCTTCATCGTCCTGGATCGGCCGAATCCCGTGACGGCCAAGGTGGAAGGGCCGCTGATGCAGTTCGAGATGCGCAACCGCGGCCCGCTGATCACCGGCCACTATCCCGTGCCGCTGCGCCACGGGCTTACGGCGGGCGAGCTCGCGCGCTACGTGAACGGCGAGTACCGGCTGGGCACGCGGCTCACGGTGATCCCGGCGCAGGGCTGGCGTGGCGACGAGTGGTTCGACGAGACCCATCTGCCGTGGATCAACCCGTCGCCCAACATCCGGTCGCTGGACGCGGCGCTTTCGTTCAGCGGGCTGGTGATGCTGGAGACGACGAACCTGAGCATCGGGCGGGGGACGGACGCGCCGTTCAGCTACGTCGGCGCGCCGTACCTGGACAACGTGGAGCTGCTGCGGCGGGTGCGGCGGTACGGCCTGCCGGGGGTGGAGTTCGAGCTGGCGGAGTTCACGCCCCGGGGCACGGACTGGATGCAGTTCCGCAACCAGCGCTGCCGGGCCGTGCGGCTGCGGATCACGGACCGGGACGCGTACCAGCCCGTGCTGACGGCGCTGGTGTTCCTGTCGGAGATCCAGAAGATGCACCCGCGCAACCTGGGGATGGGCCCCATGCTGCAGATGCTGGGCAGCGCCTGGGCGCCCGCCGCCGTGCGCCGCGGCGACGACCCGCGCGAGATCTATCGCCGCTGGGAGACGGAGAACGCCGCCTGGAAGCAGACCATCGCCAAGTACCGCCTGTACCCGGCGGAGTAGGCCCTCACCCGCTCGCTGTCGCTCGCACCCTCTCCCGCAAACTGCGCGGGAGAGGGTGTATACGTCTACGAGCTCACTGCAGCGGGGCGAAGTCGAGACGGCGAGGCGAGGCCGGGACGGAGCGCCGAGTCCCAGCCGGAGTGAGGATCGTGCGGAGAGGGCCTTTTGCTCGTTCCTCGCAAGGGCGATCGACCCCTCTCCCAACTTCGGGGGAGGGGTTTGTCGTAGAGATGGTTCAGCGCGCGGAGCTCAGCCTCTGCACGGGCTGGGTTCTCCCCCTCCCCCGCGAAGCGGGGGCAGGGGGTCGGGGGGAGGGGGCCCTCCGCGCGCGGTAGACGCTCCGCCAGCGTGCACGATCCTGAACCCGCGATGAAGTTGAACCTCCCCCAGGGGTGATTGGGCGAGGTGGGCGAGTTTTACGAGCCCGGAGGGGGCATGGCGCGGGGTCGCCTCGCCCAGGTCGTATCCGCTCGCACCGTAGTATCCGCATCCGCCGTCGTATCCCCCGCCGTCGTCCATCCCGGCCCCGCGACCACGCCCGCCGGCTCCCGCGTGATCCACCGCTCCCCCTCCACCGCCGCGTCCAGCCCCCAGCGCAGCGACCCGTCGCGCTGCAGGTCGCGCACGCGGTAAAGCAGCTGCGTGTACGCCACGTCCTCGGGCGTGAGCGTGGGCGCCCGCAGGTCGGGGCAGCGGTGCGTGTCCGCCAGCACGGACGGCCACGCGCACGTGTGCCCCAGCCCCAGCGCGTGCATCATCTCGTGCTGCACCAGCTCCATCCCGCCCATCGCCAGCACCGCGCCGGCGCGCTGCAGGGCCACGCCCGCGTACTCCACGTTGCCGCGGCTGCCCACCATCGTCGTGAGCCCCGGCGTGCTGAGCGCGCGGTCCACGCGCACGAGCACGATGTCGTCCGGGTCCTCCTCCAGCCCCCGGGGCAGCGTCTGCCCGAACGGCACGGGGCGAAAGACGTCCATCCCCAGCGCGCTCTCCACGCCCGATGCCGCGCGCCAGAACGCCGCCGAGTCCGGCACCGCGCCCACGGGCACGCTGCCGCCCCGCTCGAACGCCACCCGCAGCGGAAAGCGCGACAGCGGCCACCCCTGGAACCCCGTGGGGTTGCGCGTGCCGGCCATGCGGATCCAGAACCCGTTGGTGCACCCCGGGCACGACGGCCGCCGCGCCCGCAGCGGGCTCACGGCCACGCGCTGCCCCGCGAAGAACCCGCGCGGGATGAGCCACTCGCGCGGCGCCAGCACGAACCCGTGCTCCCACGCCGCCTCCGCCCGGGCGATGCGCGCCAGCGACGGGTGATGCGTGCGCCGCGCGCGGTCCGCCGCGTCGACGATGACGGTCAGCGAGTCCGGCAGCCGCGCGGGGAGCGGCACGCGAAACTCGCCCGCGGAGTCCACGTCCGCCGAGTCGACGGACGGCAGGGAGTCGCCCACGGCGCGCCACTGGACGTAGACGCGCATCCCCCCCGCGGATGCGCCGTCCGCCGTCACCACGTGGCCGCGCAGCGCTCGCCCGCCCTGCGCGGCGGCGGGCACGGCGGCCAGGAGCAGGGCGGTCAGCGTCGACAGCAGGCGTGCGGCTCTGGACATTTGATCTCGCGGCGGCAGATTGGCGTCCGTTCCTGCGCATCCCCTGTACCCAACGCGCCCGCAGCACGCGTTCTGCCGCGCGCACTGCGGCGGACCGGCGCGGAGGATTTCGACCGATTCCTTCAACCCCGTTCTCGCGTGAGATACGTCTGCCACATCCACTGGGATGAGAACACGCTCGCGGCGCTCCCCACGGACGAGCTCAACGGCTTGAACGCGGCGCACCTGGATTTCAACGATGCGCTGCGCCGCAGCGGGCACCTGGTCGCGGCCGAGGCGCTGATGCCGTCGCGCGAATCCGCCTGCGTACGGCTGAAAAGCGGCAGGGCGGTGATCACGGACGGCCCGTTCGCCGAGGCCAAGGAGGTGATCGCGGGCTTCTACCTGCTGGAGGTGCGCGATCGGGAGGAGGCGCTGGAGATCGCCGCGCGCATCCCCAGCGCGTCGCACGCCACCATCGAGGTGCGCCCGGTGCACACGCTGGTGGTCGAGGGCCGGGACTAGATCCGATCTCCGCGCAGACGAAAAAGGGCGCCCTCCTGTCGGGAAGGCGCCCTTCGCTCCTTGTTCTCGATCCGCGCTCCGCTCGCGGTACCGACGACGGACCAGTCCGCGCAGGCGGACTTCGCGAAGTTCCAGCGGCGAATTCATTCGCTCGGCGCGGGCGTGGCGTCCGTGCGAGAGGCGGACAATGCGATCTCGCCGATGCACGAAGGCGCCTCCCAGGTAAGGAAGGCGCCCTTCGCGCGTTGCTCCATCCGCCGATGCCGATCCGCCCGTCAGCGGCGGGTGAAGACGGCTTCCCAGGCACCCCCGTCGACGCCGTTCTCGTTGTAGCTGTGGCTGTAGTACAGCGTCAGGCGGCTCCCTTCCACGGCGTACGGGACGGGCGGGCCGAACTGGTCGGGGTAGGCCACGTACTCGCTCTGCCAGGTGCCGCGCGCTTCGTTCCAGTGGCGCCACGTCCGCACGTTCTGCGACAGGGCGCCCGCCTCCACGCGGTACTCGCCGGAGGCCTCGGAGCGGTAGACGACGTCGCCGCCCCGGTCGTCGTCGAACCACAGGATCTGCGACGTGTAGGTGCCGTCGTCGCGGTACGTCAGCCGCCACTCCGCGCGGTCCGCCACCGGGTTCACCAGGGGCACGTCCGTCGGCGCGGACCACTCGCCCACGACGGGGCCGCCGGCCGTGGCGGGCAGCGTTCCCCCGCCGTCGCACGCGGCGACCAGCAGGAGCGCGATCAGGGCGGAGGATCGGCGGAGGATGCGCATGGTCGAACGGGCGAGCAGGGCGGACCAAGGAAGACGGATCGGCAGTTCCCGATCCAAGCTGCTGTACACCGGTCATTGGCTCAAAGATTCCGGCCTCCGCCAGGCTGTCCGGTTCGACGCCACGGGCGGTCCGGGCCGATGGCCACTGCCTCCTACGTGGCGCGTCCCTAGGACTTCTCCGGAGGGAGGTACGGGGGGACGACGTCGTCAGCCGGTGCGCTGCGGGGAGCGGGGTCGTTGAGCTTCACCGTAAGTGTATCGACCTCCCGCGCAACGTAGTCTCCGACCTGCGCCGAAACATCGGCCAGCGTTGCTGATGCGTCTGCTTCGGGCACTGGATCTTCGGCGTCGCTGGCGCGAACGTCGAATTCGATGCGCGTCCCATGCTTCCAGCCGAGCATCTCCAGCTTCGCAAGCAGGGCCTGCTTCTCCGTCTCGAGGTCCTCTGGCTCCATGGGGACGGACGCAAGAACAGTCAGCTTTTCCGCTTCCATACGTCGCGCGAGGTCCAGCGTCTCGAGCTCCGCCTTCCGTGCCTCCGCCATCATCTGGCGGGCCTTGGCGACCTCCTGGGCTGCCTTGGCGGCCACAACGGCTTCGCCCAGCGCCCACTTGTGCCTGAGCCAGGGCATGGACCATTCGAGAAACCGCTGCCACTTCCCCTTTTCGCCGGGTGCGTTCGGCTCGTTGGGGATGCCGCGGTACTGGACGAGCCCGGAGCCTTGGCGGTCGTCGTAGCCGTTCACGCGTCCACCGCCGCGAAGATGTGGACATCCTGGGGCGTGAAGTTGATCCCGCTGCCGCCCATGCGGCGGTAGAGGATGGAAAGGTCGGAGAGGATGTCGGCGATCTCCTCGGGAGGCGCGGAGCCGGGGTCGACCGTGAGCACCAGGCGGTCCACCGACACGGCCTCGGATCGCGCGGCCCGCTCGTCGGCCCACTTGGACAGGGACTGGAGCGTCCGCTTCGCCATCTTCAACGCACTCTCGCGCCCGGTGCTGCGATACGTCTCGATGTTCTGGAGCACCGCATCGATATTCGGGGTCTGAAAGGCCCCGCCCGGAATGGTCGGCAGGATGTCCCGGCAGTGCTGCAGCGACCCAACCATGGTGGCCAGGGCGTCATCCCGGCTGCGGTGCTGCACGCCCATCAGGATGAGGTCGATCCGTGATTCGACATCATGCGCCAGCACCCTCACATCAAGGGCGTGATTGTACAGGCGTCCGTCATTGCCGTCGACGTAGCTCATCTGTCGTTTTCCCGGGGCTTCGGAAAGTGCGAGGGGTTCGGAAGTATAGATCCACACGCCTGAAAAGCCAGTCTTTGATGCTGCCGAAGCAGATCCGTCCTGCCGCGGCCCCGCCTTTGCTAGTGTTGGGCACTTCTGGGGCGCCGGCCGGGGGGCCGGCGCGCGTCCGGGCACGGCGTGGGGGAGGCGGATGGCCATCGGCAAGCTGTTCAGGCGCAAGAGCATCCTGGGCGACCGCGAGGCGGAGCTGCGCGCCCGCGAACGCGAGCTGCTGGACCGGCTGGCGGCGGCCCTGCAGCGATTTGGGCCGGACATCGATCCGGACGACGTGCGCCACTTTGACCAGGCGCGCGAGTCCCTGGCCGGCCTGTTCCTGCTCGTCATCGCCGGCGAGTTCAACAGCGGCAAGTCCAGCTTCATCAACGCGCTGCTGGGCGAAAAGGTGCTGCCGGAGGGCGTGACGCCCACCACGGACCGCATCAACGTCCTCAAGTGGGGGCCGGAGGTGACGGACGAGCTCGTGGAGGCCTACCTGCTGGAGCGCACGCACCCCGCGCCCCTGCTGCGCGACCTGAGCATCGTCGACACCCCGGGCACCAACGCCGTGCTGCGCGAGCACGAGGAGCTCACCCGCGACTTCGTCCCCCGCAGCGACCTCGTGCTCTTCGTGACCTCCGCGGACCGGCCGTTCACGGAGAGCGAGCGCACGTTCCTGGAGCAGATCCGCGCCTGGGGCAAGAAGATCGTCTTTATCGTCAACAAGATCGACATCCTTTCCGCCGACACCGACCGCGCCGAGGTGCTGCGCTTCGTGGGCGAGAACGGCCAGGCGCTGCTGGGCGAGGCGCCGCTCGTGTTCCCCGTCTCTGCCAAGGGCGCCATGCAGGCCCGGGCCGCCAACGACGAGGCGGGGTGGAGCGCCAGCGGCTTCGCGCAGGTGGACGACTTTCTTCTCAACACGCTGGACCAGCACGAGCGCATTCGCCTCAAGCTGCTCAACCCGCTCAACGTGGGGCTCACGCTGGCGGCAAAGTACAAGGAGACGGCGTTCCAGCGGCTCAAGCTGCTGTCGGACGACGTGGCCACGCTGCAGAACATCGACCAGCAGCTGGCGGCGTTTCACCAGGAGATGCTCAAGGACTTTGGCCCGCGGCTGGGGCGGCTGGACGCCCTGCTGAACGAGATGGAGATCCGCGGGCTCAACTTCTTCGACGAGACCATCCGTTTTGGCAACATCCGCCGGCTGATGCGGACGGACGACGTTCGCCGCGACTTCGAGCGGGTGGTGGTGGGCGACACGCCGCAGCTCATCGACGACGAGGTGGGGCGCGTGATCGACTGGATCGTGGAGCGCAACCTCAAGCTGTGGCAGGACATCAGCGGCTACATCGAGCGCCGGCAGATCAGCCGCCACCGCGAGGGGATGATCGGCGAGGTGGGGCAGGGGTTCAACTACAACCGGCAGGCGCTGCTGGATTCCATCGGCCGCACGAGCCGCGAAGCCCTGGGCACCTACAACCGCGAGGCCGAGGCCCGCAAGCTGGCCGAGGAGGTGCGCGCCGCGTCGGGGACC
>NZ_DASURI010000575.1:0-5045 GCF_036280135.1 Longimicrobium sp. | reverse complement strand
GACGAAGTCGCGCAGCACGTCGCCCGTGAGGGCGGAGGCGGCCACCCACGCCACCAGGCGCGGCCCGCCGGGGCCGTCCACGGCCATGACGACGGCGTCGCGCACGGCGGGGTGCTGGCGCAGCACGCCCTCGATCTCCCCCGGCTCGATGCGGAAGCCGCGGATCTTGACCTGGAAGTCCGCCCGGCCCAGGTACTCGATCTCGCCGTGAGCGCTCCAGCGGGCGCGGTCGCCCGTGCGGTACATCCGCGCGCCGGGGTCGCCCGAGAACGGGTCGGGGAGCCACTTCTCGGCCGTGAGCCCGGGACGGCCCAGGTAGCCGCGGCCCACCTGCACGCCGGCGATGTACAGCTCGCCCGCCACGCCGGCCGGCACGGGGTTGAGCCCCGCGTCCAGCACGAACATGCGCGTGTTGGCCACGGGCCGCCCGATGGGCACCCGGCGTCCTTCCGGCCGCCGCTCGCACGTCCAGTGCGTCACGTCCACGGCGGCTTCCGTGGGCCCGTACAGGTTGTGGATGCCGGCCGTGTGCAGCGTGTCCAGCGCCCGCTCCATCAGTTCGTAGCCCAGGGCCTCGCCGCTGCACATCACGCGGCGCAGCGAGCCGCAGCGCAGCCCCGCGCCCGCGTCCAGGAAGGCCTGGAGCATGGAGGGGACAAAGTGCAGGGTGGTGATGCCCCGCGCCTCGATGAGCTCGGCCAGGTACGCCGGGTCGCCGTGGCCGCCGGGCCTGGCGAGGACGAGCTTCGCCCCCGTCATCAGGGGCCAGAAGAACTCCCAGACGGACACGTCGAAGCTGAACGGCGTCTTCTGCAGCACCACGTCGTCCGCCGTGAGCCCGTACTGCTCCTGCATCCACAGCAGCCGGTTGACGATGCCGCGGTGCGCGTTCATGGCGCCCTTGGGCCGGCCCGTGGAGCCCGACGTGTAGATCATGTACGCCAGGTGATCCGGACCCACGTCCACCGCCGGCGCCTCCTCGGACGCGGAGGCGATCCACGGCCAGTCGGAATCGAGGCGGACGACGAAGGCGCCGTGCGCGGGGAGCGTGCCCGCCAGCCGGTCCTGCGTGAGGAGCACGGGGATGGCGGAGTCCGACAGCATGTAGGCGATGCGGTCCGCCGGGTACGACGGGTCCACGGGCACGTACGCCGCGCCCGCCTTGAGGATGCCCAGCAGCGCGACCACCAGCTCCGGCGAGCGCTCGGCGCACACGCCCACACGCACCTCCGGGCCCACGCCCAGGGAGCGCAGGTGGTTGGCCAGCTGGTTGGCGCGGCGCTCCAGGTCCGCGTACGTCAGCACGTCGTCGCCATACTGCACGGCGGGCGCGTCCGGCGTGCGCGCGGCCTGCGCCTGGACCCGGCCGTGGAGCGTGGAATCCAGGTCGTACGCGCGCTCCGTGGCGTTCCAGTCCGTGAGCACGCGGCGGCGCTCCGCCTCGCCCAGCAGGGGCAGCGTGGCCGCGGCGTGGTCCGGCTGGGCGGCCACGGCCCGCAGCAGCGCGCCAAAGTGCTCCAGCATCCGCTCCACGGTGGGCGCGTCGAACAGCTCGGCGCGGTACGCCAGGGCGCCCGCCAGCCCGCCGTCCTCCGTCTCGCCCAGCCCCAGCGACAGGTCGAACTTGACGGTGGGCTCGCCGGCCTGCAGGGGCTCGGCGGCCAGGTCGCCCAGGCGCAGCGTCGCGCGCTCGTTGTTCTGCAGGACGAACAGCACCTGGAACAGCGGCGTGTGGCTCAGGCTGCGCTCCGGCGCCAGCTCCTCCACGAGCTTTTCGAACGGGATGTCCTGGTGCTGGTAGGCGCCCAGCGTGGTCTCGCGGACGCGGCCGAGGAGCTCGCGGAAGGTGGGCGCGCCGGACAGGTCCGTGCGCAGCACGAGCGTGTTGACGAAGAAGCCGATGAGCCCCTCCGTCTCCACCCGCGTGCGCCCGGCGATGGGCGAGCCGACCGTCACGTCGTCCTGGCCGCTGTAGCGCGACAGCAGCAGCTGCCACGCGGCCGTGAGGGTCATGAACAGCGTGGCGCCCTCGCGGCGCGCCAGGGCCTGCAGGGCGCGGCCCGTCTCCCCGTCCACGGCGAAGGGGACGGTGCCGGCGCGGTCGCTCATCACCTGCGGGCGGGGGCGGTCCGTGGGCAGCTCCAGCAGGGGCGGCGCCCCGGCCAACTGCCCGCGCCACCACGCCAGCTGCGCGTCCAGCACCTCGCCGCGCAGCCAGCCGCGCTGCCACGCCGCGAAGTCCGCGTACTGCACGGGCAGCTCGGCCAGCGGCGACTCCTCGCCCCGGCCGTAGGCGCCGTAGAGCTCCGAGACCTCGCGCACGAGCACGCCCATGCTCCAGCCGTCGGAGATCACGTGGTGCAGGGTCACCAGCAGGGCGTGCTCCTCGTCGTCCACGCGCAGCAGGGCCGCGCGGAAGAGCGGACCGCTCCGCAGGTCGAACGGCCGGCGCGCCTCGTCGGCCGCGATGCCGCGCACCCACTCGTCGCGCTCGTAGCCGGGGAGGTGGCGCAGGTCCGTCACGGGGATGGCGACGGGGCGCGCGTCGTCGATCACCTGCACGGGCGCGCCGCCGTCGCCGGCAAAGCGGGTGCGCAGGGTCTCGTGCCGGCGGGCGATCTCCGTCATCGCCCGCTCCAGCACGGCCCCATCCAGCGCGCCCCGCAGCCGCAGGGCGAAGGGGATGTTGTAGGTGACGGTGCCGGGGTCCATCTGGTCGATGAACCACAGCCGCTGCTGGGCAAAGCTCAGCGGCAGGGCGCCGTCCCGCGCCACGGGGACGAGGGGCGGGAGCTCCGCGGCGCCGCCGTCGCGCAGCAGGTCGTCCACCGTGGCGGCCAGGCCGGCCACCGTGGGCGCGTCGAACAGGGCGCGCAGGGGCAGCTCCACCCGGAACGTCTGCCGCACGCGGGAAACGAGGCGCGTGGCCAGCAGCGAGTGGCCGCCCAGGGCAAAGAAGTCGTCTTCCGCCCCCACGCGATCGACCCGCAGCACGTCGGCGTACAGGCCGGCCAGCAGCGCCTCGGTGGGCGTGCGGGGCGCCACGTACGCGTCCTCGTCCGTCCACGCCCCGGGCGCGGGGAGCGCGCGGCGGTCGATCTTGCCGTGCGCGGAGATGGGCATCGTCTCCAGCAGCACGAACGCCTGCGGCACCATGTACTCCGGCAGGCGCTGCTTGACGATGCTCCGCAGCTCCGAAAGGGTCAGCGCCGCGCCATCCGCCGCCGTGGCGTAGGCGACCAGGCGGCGGTCGCCGGGGACGTCCTCGCGGACGGCCACGACGGCCTCGCGCACGCGGACGTCGTCCAGCAGGGCGGCCTCGATCTCGCCCGGCTCCACGCGGAATCCGCGGACCTTGGCCTGGAAGTCCACGCGGCCCACGAACTCCAGCGTGCCGTCGTTCAGCCAGCGCACGCGGTCGCCCGTGCGGTACATCCGCGCGCCCGCCTCGGCCGCGAACGGATCGGGGACCCAGCGGTCCGCCGTCATCCCCGGCTGGCCCAGGTAGCCACGCGCCACGGCCGGCCCGCCGATGCACAGCTCGCCGGGAACGCCGCGGGGGCTCAGCCGCATGCGGTCGTCCACCAGGTACACGCGGCGGTCGCCCACGGGCGTGCCGATGGGGACCGCCGCGCCCTCGAAGCCGGCGGGGATGACGTACGCGGACGCGAAGACGGTGCACTCGCTGGGGCCGTAGCCGTTGACCAGGCGCATCTCCGGGTACAGCGCCTGCGCGCGCCGCACGTGCGACGGCGACACGGACTCGCCGCCCGTCATCACCTGCGTTACGCCGGCCAGGATCTCCGGGCAGGTGTCGATGATCAGGTTGAAGTAGGCCGACGACAGCCACAGGATGGTGACGCCGTGTGCCGCCACCTGCTCGCCCAGGAGGACCGGCTCGGACGCGCGGGCGGGGAACAGCACCGTGCGGGCACCCGTCATCAGCGACGGCCACAGCTCCAGCGTCAGCACGTCCCACGAGGTGCTGGCATGCTGCAGGTGCACCTGCTCCGCGTCCCAGCTCACGTAGTCCGCCCCGCGGAAGAAGCCCGGGATGGCGCGGTGGGGCACCTCCGTGCCCTTGGGCGTACCGGTCGATCCCGAGGTGTAGATGACGTACGCCAGGTGGTCCGCCGTCACGCCCGTCTCCGGCGCCGTGGCGGGATTCCGCTCGATCTCCGCCCGGTCCCGGTCCAGGCAGACGACGGTGCCGGAGTGCGCGGGGAGCGCGTCCAGCATCCGCTCCTGGGTGAGAAGGACGCGCACCCGGGCGTCGCGGGCCATGAAGGCCAGGCGCTCGGCCGGATAGCCCAGGTCCAGCGGCACGTACGCGCCGCCGGCCTTGAGCGCGCCCATCAGGCCGACCACCATCTCCAGCGAGCGCTCCATGCAGAGCGCCACCTTCACGTCCGGGCCCACGCCCAGGGCGCGGAGGTGGTGCGCCAGGCGGTTGGCCCGCGCGTCCAGCTCCCCGTACGTCAGCGCGTCGTCGCCCATGCGAATGGCGACGGCGTCCGGCGTGCGCGCCGCCTGCCGGGCGAACACCTCGTGGACGGGCCGATACTCGTCGTCCGCCGCGCGGCCGCTCCACGCCAGCAGCCGGGCCGTCTCGTCCGCGGAGCTGAGGGCGATGTCGGCGATGCGCGTCCCGGGGTTCGCCGCCATGGCCGTGAGGACGCGGCCCAGGTGGTCCACCAGGCGCTCCATCGTCGCGGCGTCGAAGAGTTCCGCGCGGTACGACAGCCCGCCGCCGATGCCCTCGCCCGAATCGGCCAGGGACAGCGTGAGGTCGAACTTGGCGGGCGGGGCGCCGCTGGAGAGCGGCTGCACGTCCAGCCCGCCCATCGTCAGTCCGGCGGCCTCCGCGTTCTGCTGGAAGGCGAGCAGGGCCTGGAACAGGGGCGTGCGGCCGGCGGCGCGGTCCACGCCCAGCGCCTCCACCAGCCGCTCGAACGGCAGGTCCTGGTGCGCCTGGGCCTGCAGCACGCCCTCGCGCACGCGGGCCAGCAGCTCGCGCACGGTGGGGTTGCCGGACAGGTCCGTGC
>NZ_DASURI010000574.1:0-2846 GCF_036280135.1 Longimicrobium sp. | reverse complement strand
CCAGCGCGTCGTTCGCGCCGGGCGACGGTCCGGCGTGGGCCGTGGACGAGGCGGCGATCACCTTCGAGCGCGCGGTCGGCATCTTCTTCGGCAACGCGCAGCAGGCGCTCACGCTGGAAGAGCGGCAGTACATGGACCAGCAGGCCAACGGTGACGGCGTGTACGACCTGGGCGACCTGCGGGCCTTCCTGGGCCGCAACCCGGCCAAGATCCCCGCGTCGTCCTCCTGGACGCCCTGAGTCCAGGCGTCATCCGCGCCTGATCCAGCGTGCCGCGCCCGCGCTCCAGCGGGCGCGGCACGATCCGCTTCGGGGCACGGCTTTACGGATCGCGATCAGGTGGATGATGCGCCCGGGCGGATTCCCTGCACCCCGGGAAGGCATTTCGAACCATCCACATCTTCCGAGGGTTGAGCCTTCCGCACGCACCCGCCGCATGCCCGGAGACTGGTTGTTGATTGCCCCCCGCGACAATGCGTCATCCTGAGGAGCCGCCGCGCGATGTCCGCCTGTGCACGAGCCATGGCGGCGACGAAGGATCTTGTATCCAAACCACGAGCTATGCTTCCACGCGTGGAGGCGGCCTCGTGTCGATCGCGTCGCGGGATGCGCTCCCCAGTCACGCTCGGAAGCCGACGTGCTGCCTCCCCGAAAAAACGCGGATGCCGTCCCCTCGCCGAAAGCATCCTCTCTACCAAGGGACGCCGTCATCCTGCTGGTTCCGTCCGGTCCGCGACCGGCCGTTGCGTGGCAGAAACCCTGCGCTTCCAACCTCCCCCAGGGGTTATTGGGGGAGGTGCGAGCCTAAGCGAGCGGAGGGGGCGCCCGCGCGGGCCGTCGCCCCGGAGCGTGATGCCTGCCGTGCACATCATCCACCGGATCGCGATCCCTGAGCCCCTGCCCTGGCCGTAGGACAGCGCCCATCCGAGAGCCCGGCCACGCCGTCTCGGTGCCCCAATCCGGGATGATTGACCCCGTGCCGCACCCGCGCTACACTGCGGACGCGGCACGTTCTGCATCCGTAGCACCTCCTTCCGAGAGCGCCCGCCCGGGCGCGGCATCTCCCGATGACCGAGCTGTCCGACCGCCTCGCCACGCTGTCGCCGGCGAAGCGCGCGCTGCTGGAAAAGCTGCGCGCCGCGCCCGCCATCCCCCGCGTCCACGACGGCCCCGCGCCCCTTTCGGCCGAGCAGCGGCGGCTGTGGTACGTGCTCCCGCTCGCGCCCGGCTACCCCGTCTACACGATCCCCATGGGCTTCGTGCTGCGCGGGCCGCTGGACGTGGACGCGCTCACGGCAAGCCTGCGCACGCTCGTCGCGCGGCACGAGGTGCTACGGACGGCGTTCACCGAGCGCGACGGCGAGCCCGTGCAGACCGTGCTCGACGGCGCATCGTGGCAGCCGCGCGTCATCGAGATCCCGGCGGACGCATGGGCCCCGTCCGAGGCGCGCTTCCAGGCGGACGAGTTCGCGCAGTCCACCTACGACCTCGCCGCGGGCGAAGCCTTCCGCACGACGCTCCTTCGCATGTCGGCCGATGAGCATCACCTGCTGATCGGCTTTCATCACCTGGCGGCGGACGGGTGGTCGGCGGGCGTGGTGCTGCGCGAGCTGGGCGACCTGTATGCCGCGCGCGTCCGCGGCGAAGATGCCGCGCTCCCGCCGCCGCCCGTCCGCTTTCGGGACTGGGCCGCGTTCCAGCAGCACCCGCGCGACGGCCAGGCGGCGGACGAGGCGTACTGGCGCGCGGAGCTGGACGGCGCGCCGCACGTGCTGGACCTGCCCGTGGACCATCCCCGCCCCGCCGTGCAGGGCTGGGACGGCGCCAAGCACTCCTTCACCGTTGGGCCGGCGCTGACGGCGGCCCTGGCGGATGCGGCCCGCGCGGAAGACACGACGCTGTACGTAATCCTCGCGACGGCGTACGCCCTCCTCCTCTCCCGCTATGCGGGCGCGGACGACCTCCTCGTCGGCACGCTGCTGGCCAACCGCCCGCGCGCGGAGTTGGCGAACGTCGCCGGCTTCTTCGCCAACACCGTCCCCCTGCGGATGCGGCTGGATGGCGATCCCAGCCTGTCCGCGCTCATCCGCCGCGTGCACGCCACCGTGGCGGGCGCGCAGAAGCACGGCACCCTGCCGTTCGACCGCATCGTCGAATTGGCCGGGGTGCGGCGCGACTTCAGCCGGCCGCCGCTGGTGCAGGCCATCCTCACCTTCACGGACGGCGCGTCGGCGCTGCACCTGCCGGGGATCGACGTGGAGCGCGTGGAGCTGGACTCGCGCACGGCCATCTTCGACCTCACGCTGCAGGTGGAGCGCGCGGACGACACGCTGGCGGCGGCGCTGCAGTACCCGGAGGCCGTGTTCGACGAGCAGACGGTGCGGCGGATGTCGCTGCACCTGGAGACCATCCTGCGGCAGATCGCGGCGGACCGGTCCATCCCCATCCGCCACGTCTGTCTGGCGTCCGAGGATGAGATCGCGCGGATGGCCGAGTGGAGCGATGGCGGACCCGCGCTGCGGGAGGACGGGACCGTCACCGCGCTCTTTGAGACACAGGTGCGCGCCACGCCGGACGCCGTCGCGCTCGTCAGCGGGCGGGACGAGATCACGTACGCGGAGCTGAACCGCCGCGCCAACCGCATCGCGCACGGGCTGATGGCGACCGGGGTGCGCCGCGGCGACTGCGTGGGCGTCTGCATGGCGCGGACGCCGGCGCTGATCGCGTCGCTGCTGGGCGTGATGAAGGCCGGCGCCGCCTACGTGCCCATGGATCCCGCGCATCCCGCCCCCCGCCACCACGCCGCGCTGCGCCAGTCCGGCGCGCGCCGGGTGATCGCGGACGCCG
>NZ_DASURI010000573.1:0-8853 GCF_036280135.1 Longimicrobium sp. | reverse complement strand
CTGAGGAGCCGCCGCGCGATGCCTGCCTGGGCTTGATCCATGGCGGCGACGAAGGATCTTGTATGCGAGACTCGGGGCCGGCTTCCAGGCATGAAGCCGGCCCCGTGGTTTGGACACAAGATCCTTCGGTCGCGCCAAAGTCCTGCGCGTGTTCACGTTACGCGCGGCGCTCCCTCAGGATGACGCTCGCTGGGGCTCCGTTGAAGGGCAGGTTTAGCAACATCCGCTGAGGGCCCTGGCGGACCTGAGCGCGCTGGATGCATAGGGCGGCGAAGGATCTTGCATGCAAAACGACAGGCCGGCTCCCCGCGTGGGAGCCGGCCTGTCGCTTTGCGCGCAAGATCCTTCGTCGCCAGAGGACCGTGCACGGGCGTGGATCGCGCGGCGGCTCCTCAAGATGACCAACGCGGAGGGCGAGTCAGCCCTCGCGCTCCACGAGGTCGCCCCACTTGAGCTTGCGGCGCAACGTCTGGAAAAAGCTCTGTCCAGGGAAGCGCACGAGCTTGACGGGCTGCTCGGCGCGGCGCGCGACGACCTTCTGGCCCGGCAGCAGCCGCTCGCCCTCCTGGCCGTCGATGGTGAGGATGAGCTCCTCCGTGGGCGACAGCACCTCGATGGTCACCGTCTCGTCCGCGGGCAGGATGAGCGGACGCACGCCCAGCGTGTGCGGGCAGATAGGCGTGGCGATGATGCAGTGCACCGCCGGCGACACGATGGGCCCACCAGCGCTCAGCGAATACGCCGTGGAGCCCGTGGGCGTGGAGAGGATGATGCCGTCCGCGCTGTAGCTGCCCACCACGTCGTGCATGGAGCTCATGCTCAGGCGGATGACGCGCGCGGCGCCCGTCTTGTGCAGCACGGCGTCGTTCAGGGCCAGGTGCGTCTTCCCGCGCTGCCCGTCCACGTGCACGGCGTTCACCGCCAGCACCAGCCGCTCGTCGATGGCGAACTCGCCCGCCAGCCAGTGCGACAGCGCCTGCTCCACCTCGTCGCGCGGGGCAGAGGTCAGGAACCCCAGGTGGCCCAGGTTGATACCCAGCACGGGCACGCCCGCCAGCACGACGAGGCGCGCGCCCCGCAGCAGCGTGCCGTCGCCGCCCAGGGTGATGAGCAGGTCCAGCTCCGCGCACACTTCCGGCGACAGCACCTCGCCGTCGCCCATGAGCTCGCGCAGCTCCTCCTCGTAGTACAGCGAGACCCCCTCCCGCCCGGCGAATGCCTGGAGGCGGGCGAGGGTCTCGCGCAGGATCGCGTAGTTGGAGTGGCCGACGACGCCGACGCGGCGGGGGCGCACGCTCACGCCGTCTCGGCCAGCTTTCGCAGCGGCTTGCCCAGCAGCTCGCGGCCGCGGGCGGCGATCCCCTCGGGGGTAAGCCCCAGCTCGCCCAGCAGCTCGGCGCGCTCGCCGTGCTCCACGAAGGCGTCCGGCAGCCCCATCGTGGCGCCGCGCACGCCCGGCCAGCGGTCCGCCACGTAGCGCCGCACGTACGCGCCGAATCCGTTGGCCTCCGTCCCCTCCTCCACCGTCAGCACGAAGCCGTGGTGGGGGAACAGGCGCTCCAGGGCCGCCTCGTCCAGCGGCTTGATGAACCGGCAATCGACGACGGTGGCCGACACGCCCTCGCGCTGCAGCGTCTCTGCGGCGGCCAGCGCGGGGAGCACCATGGTCCCCGTGGCCAGGATGGCGAGGTCCTTCCCCTGCCGCAGCGTCTCCCACGTGCCGTACGGCACCGGCTCGATCTCCGCCACCGGCCGCGGCAGCGCGGGCACGGCGTCGCGGGGAATGCGGATGGAGACGGGGCCCGTCGTGTGCGCCAGGGCCGTCTTCATCAGCCCGATGAGCTGCTCGCCGTCGCGCGGGGCCGTAACCGTCATCCCCGGGATGGTGAGCATGTAGCCGATGTCGATGCCGCCGTGGTGCGTGGGGCCGTCGTCGCCCGCGATGCCCGCGCGGTCCATCACGAACGTCACCGGCAGGTCCTGCAGCGCCACGTCGTGCACGATGCTGTCGTAGGCGCGCTGCAGGAACGTGCTGTAGATGGCGACCACCGGCTTGACCCCCTGCGTGGCCAGGCCGGCCGCGAAGGTCACGCCGTGCCCCTCGGCGATG
Organism: Longimicrobium sp.; assembly: GCF_036280135.1. Taxonomy (GTDB): domain Bacteria; phylum Gemmatimonadota; class Gemmatimonadetes; order Longimicrobiales; family Longimicrobiaceae; genus Longimicrobium. Next base: position 6,743 of record NZ_DASURI010000573.1, on the reverse strand, counting down.
CCCACGTCGAAGAATCGGTCCGGGTGGGCCTGCTCGAAGATGTCCGTGCCCGTGCCCGTGGCCATGGCGGCCGTGATGGCCACCACGTCCCGGTCCTCCGCCGCCAGCGCCGTGAGCGCCTCGCCGAACACCTGCTGGTAGCGCGGCAGCCCGCCGGACGACTTCTTGAGGGGCGCGCCCGTCTCCTTGTCGAACAGGGCGGCCGCGTGCCACTTGACCTGGTCCGCCTCGGCCGGCGCGAAGCCCTTGCCCTTTTTGGTCAGCACGTGCACCAGGCGCGGGCCCGTCATCTTCTTCACCTGCTCAAAGGTGCGGACCAGCGCGCCCACGTCGTGCCCGTCCACGGGGCCCACGTAGCGGAAGCCCAGCTCCTCGAAGAGCATGCCGGGGACGAACATCCCCTTCATGGCGTCGTCCGCGCGCACGGCAAAGTGCTCCACCATCTCGCCCAGCGTGCCAAAGCGGGGCGCGGCGTGCACCATCTTCTTCACTTCCTCGCGGATGCGGTTGTACAGCGGCGAGGTGCGAACGCCCGTGATCTTCTTGTGGATGCCCAGGTACTTGTGCAGCGCCCCCACGTTGGGGCTGATGGACATCTCGTTGTCGTTGAGCACGACGATGAGGTCGCGGTCCGTGTGGCCCGCGTTGTTCAGCGCCTCGTACGGCAGGCCGCACGTCATGCTGCCGTCGCCGATGACGGCGATGACCTCGAAGTCCTGGCCCTTGATGTCGCGCGCGGCCGCCACGCCCACGGCGGCCGAGATGCTCGTGCCCGCGTGCCCGGCGCCGAACACGTCGTACTCGCTCTCGTCGCGGCGCAGAAAGCCGCTCAGCCCGTGGCGCTTGCGGATGCTGTCCATCCGCTCGTTGCGCCCCGTGAGGATCTTGTGGGGATACGCCTGGTGGCCCACGTCCCAGATCAGCTGGTCGCGGGGCGTGTCGAAGGCGCGGTGCAGCGCCACCGTGAGCTCCACCGTGCCCAGGTTGCTGCCGAAGTGGGCGCCCTTGTGCCGCGACACCACGTCGATGATGCGGTCGCGCACGTCCACGCACAGCTGCTCCAGCTGCGCTTCGGAAAGGGCGCGGACGTCTTCGGGGGTCTGTACGGTATCCAGGAGCGACACGGGCTCATCCTCGGGTCAATTGCGACGGGGCGCGATCCAGCAGCACCCTCTGGGCCATCAATGTAGACGACTGAGCCGCGTTCGTCCAATCTCCGGACGGCGGATGGAGATGGATGCACTCGGCGGGCCGCGGAGGGACACCCTGCACGCGGCGTCCACCGACTCACTTTATGGTATAAAGCAAACAGCGCGCCGTCAATGCCGGGGCGGTCACGAAGGCTTGTGCCGCCGGCGGATTTCCGTGAGAGTGGAGATGAAGTGGATGCAGGATGCAGACGTTCCCCAGACGGACGAGACGCGATGAACGCCGTGCGTATGATCTACTGGGAAGAAGACGGTGCCTGGCTGGGGTACCTCGAGGCCTTCCCGGACTGCTGGACTCAGGGGGAGAGCCTGGATGAGTTCAAGGAGCACCTGGAGGAACTCTACACCGATCTCACGAGCGGAGACCTCTTTGCATCCACGGGGCAATCACGCTGATCGTCTCTCCGAAACATTCCGGGCGCGCCTGTCGGCGAGTCCGGCTAGGGGTGAAGCGCGAACGCCAGCACGGCGCCGTACAGCGCGCCCACGACCACCTCGAGCGGCGTGTGGCCCAGCAACTCGGCGAGGCGCTCCAGGTCCAGCTTGTGGTGCTCGCGCAGGCCCTCCACCAGCTGGTTGAGGATGCGCGCCTGGTGGCCGGCCGCGCGGCGGATGCCCGTGGCGTCATACATGGTGATGAGTGCGAAGAACGCCGCCAGGCCAAAGACGGCCGAGCCCCAGCCCTCACTGAGCCCCACGCCCACGGCCAGCGCCGTCACCGACGCCGAGTGCGCCGACGGCATCCCGCCCGTGCCGATGAGCCGCGTGAAGTCCGGACGGTTCCGGCGGATGAGCGTGCGCATGAACTTGAAGCCCTGCGCCGTCATCATGGCCAGCAGGGCCAGCGCGAGCGGGGGATTCCACCCGATCAGCGGGCCGAACCACTCGCGCAGGGGGCTCACCGGCCGCGCTCCAGCACGAACGCCGCCAGCGCCTCCAACTCCGCCGAGCGAATGCCGGCCGCGTGCAGCGCGTCCACGGCCCGGGCCACGCGCTCGCGCGCCATCCGCTCGGCCACCTCCAGCCCGAACAGCGAGGGATACGTCGCCTTCCCCGCCCCCACGTCCTTGCCGGCCGTCTTGCCCAGCTCCGCGTCCGTGCGGGTGACGTCCAGCACGTCGTCCACGATCTGAAAGGCCAGCCCCAGCTCGCGCCCGTAGTCCGTCAGGGCGTCCACCCGCCGCGCGTCCGCGCCCGCCGCCAGCGCGCCGATGCGCAGCGACGCCGCCAGGAGCGCGCCCGTCTTGAGGCGGTGGATGCGCTCCAGCCCGTCCGCGTCCACCCGGGCGCCGGGCGCCTCGCCCAGCAGGTCCAGCCACTGTCCGCCCACCATCCCCCGCGCGCCGCCCGCCGAGCACAGCTCCGCGACCAGCCGGCCCCGCGCGTGCACGTCCAGCCCCAGGTCGCGCGCGGCGGCGTCCAGCACGCGCACGGCCGCGGGGATGAGCGCCGCGCCCGCCAGCAGTGCCGCGCGCTCGCCGTGGACCACGTGCACGGTGGGCCGCCCACGGCGCAGGGCGTCGTCGTCCATGGACGGCAGGTCGTCGTGCACGAGCGAGTAGGTGTGCACGATCTCCAGCGCGCACGCCAGCCGGTAAACGGCGTCGGGCGGGTGCGCCGGCCGCACCACGCGGTACGCGCTCACGCACAGGATGGGGCGCAGCCGCTTGCCGGGCGTGGCGAGCGCGTACTCCACGGGCTCGCGCAGCGCGGACGGCGCGCCCTCCGCCAGCGTGGGCGCGATGCCGGCAAGGACGGCGTTCACCCAGTCGCGTTCGCGGTCCAGGAACGCGTGCACATCGAAGCCGGCGGGCGCGTCGGTCACGGCGGCCCCGGTCACGCGTCCTCGGGAAAGTCTTCCAGGCGATGCCCGCCCAGCCCGTCGTCCAGCAGCTGGCGGATGCGCTCGTCGGCGCCTTCCAGCGTGCTCTCGGCAAAGCGCAGCAGGCGTACGCCTTCTTCGAAGAGCGCCAGGGACTCGTCCAGCTCCAGCGACTCGCCCTCGATGCGCCCCACGATCTCGCCCAGCCGGTCGAGCGCGGCCTCGAAGGTCCAGTCGGCGTGGGGTTCGGCTCCGGATTGCGCCGTGGTCATGGTATTGGTCAGGACTGCTTGGGATCGAGAGATCAGGCGAACCTACGAACTGATTTGAGCGAAGATTCAGCGGCGGAGCGAGATTTCTCCCACGGGAGAGAGCCCCCACCCCCCGCCCCCTGCCCCCGCTGCGCGGGGGAGGGGGAGAACTTCTCCTTGGGGCGCATGGCCCGGCCGCGCGGACTGACTTCCCACTCGATGCCCGCGCACCCCACGGCCCCTGCCCGGTCTCGACCTGTCGGCGAAGGCCGACATCGCGGGGTCAGAGCCGCGATTTCAATCGCCGGGGGTGTGCGCACGGACTCCGCTGCTTCCGACTTGATCCAGCCTCGCTACGCGCTGAATGCGCGCTCCACGGATGGGACGGTGCGCCGCACCCTGAGCGGCCAATCCTCCCGGTCGACCACCCCGGGGCGCCTCGCGGGCTCCGCTACCCTGCGCGATCCTCGCCGTCCACTCCCTCCACCCGGCACTCCACCGATCCGTCCACGACCCGCAGACGGAACGCGGCACCGGGCGTAAAGTCCGCCGTGCGGCGCAGCACGCGGCCGGCCGGGTCCAGGGGGACGGCGTAGCCGCGCGCCAGTGTGGACAGCGGCGACAGGGCGTTCAGCCGGCCCGCCAGCACGGCCATGCGGTCGCGGCGGCCAGCCACCAGCCGCTCGCGGGCGTCGCGCAGGTCCAGCCGCGCCTCGAACAACCGCTCGCGGCAGCTCTCCACCCGGTCCTCCATGCACCGCCCCATCCGCTCGCCCAGATCGGCGAGCTCGCGCCGCAGCGAGGCGCGGTCCGGCACGGCGGCCTCGGCCGCGGCGCTGGGCGTGGGGGCGCGCAGGTCCGCCACGAGGTCCGCGATGGTAAAGTCCGTCTCGTGCCCCACGGCGCTGATCACGGGGACGGGCGACTCGGCGATGGCGCGGGCCACGGGCTCCTCGTTGAAGGCCCACAGGTCCTCCATGGATCCCCCGCCCCGCCCCACGATCAGCACGTCCGCGCACCCCGCCGCGCCGATGCGCCGGATGGCCGCCGCGATCTCGTCCGCCGCGCCCTCGCCCTGCACCCGCGCCGCGCTCAGCACGATGCGCGTCCACGGCGCGCGGCGGCGGATGACGCTGATCACGTCGCGCAGGGCCGCGCCCGCGGACGACGTCACCACGCCCACGCACGCCGGGTGCGCCGGCAGGGGCCGCTTGCGCGCGGGCGACGTGAGCCCCTCCGTCTCCAGCTTGGTGCGCAGGCGGTCGAACGCCAGCTTCCACAGCCCTTCGCCCCGCGCCTCCAGCTCGCTGACGACGAGCTGGAACTCGCCGCGTCCCTCGTAGATGGTCAGCTTGCCGAGGGCACGGACCTCCATCCCCTCCGTGGGCTGCGTGGGCAGGCGCCGGGCGTCCGGCTTCCACATCACGCAGCGGATCTGCGAGTCGCGGTCGCGCAGGCTGAAGTAGCAGTGGCCACTCCTGGCCCGCGTGAAGTTGGTCACCTCGCCGTTCACCCATACGGCGGGGAACGTCCCCTCGATGAGCGCCCGCGCGGCCGCGTTCAGCGTGGAGGGCGTCCAGCCGCCCTCCGGCGCCTCTTCCCGCTTCTGCTTTCCCTTCCGCGCCCGCTTGGGCGCGAGGGCGACCACCTCCGCCTCCACCGTGGCTTCCAGCTCCAGGATGGCGTCCACGGGGTCGTCGGGGAACCCGGCGTCCGCCTGCTGCGCGGCCACGCGCCGCGCCACCTCCGCGTTGCGCGTCTCGTTCAGGTCGTCCTGCTGGGCGGCCGCGGCGGAGGAGAACAGGTCCCAGGTCACCGGACGGCGGCGGCGGGGCGGCGGCGGGCGGACTCGTGCGCCCGGCGGGCCGCGGTGACGGTGTTGCGCAGCAGCATGGCGATGGTCATGGGCCCCACGCCGCCGGGCACCGGAGTGATGGCGGACGTCTTGGCCGCCACCGCATCGAAATCCACGTCCCCCTTGATGACGTAGCCCCTGGGCGACGTCGGGTCCTCCACGCGCGTCACCCCTACGTCGAAGACGGCCGCGCCCTCCTTGACCATGTCCGCCGTGATGAGCCCCGGCTTGCCCACGGCCACGACCAGGATGTCGGCCATGCGCGTGTGCTGGGCGAGGTCCACCGTGTGGCGGTGGCAGAGGGTGACGGTGGCGTTGGGGCCCGGCGCCATCAGCAGCGACGCCAGCGGCTTGCTGACGATGAGGCTGCGGCCCACGATCACCACGTGCCTGCCGTGCGTGTCGATGCGCTCGCGCCGCAGCAGCTCCATGATCCCCTCGGGCGTGGCGGGGACAAAGCCGTTGGGATCGCCCACGAAGGCGCGGCCCACGTTCATGGGGTGAAAGCCGTCCACGTCCTTGTGCGGCGCCACGCGCTCCAGGAACGTCTTGGAGTTCAGGTGCGGCGGAAGGGGCAGCTGCACGAGGATGCCGTGGATGTCGGGGTCCGCGTTGAGCCCGTCGATGGTGCCCAGCAGCTCGTCCGCCGAGGTTTCGGCGGGGAGCTGCAGCACGCGCGAGTGCATGCCCGCCGCCTCGCACGCGCGGGCCTTGCCGCGCACGTAGACCTCGCTGGCGCCGTCGTTGCCCACGAGCACCACCGCCAGCCCCGGCACTGTTCCCTCCGCGCGAAGCTGCGCCACCTGCGCCGCCACCTCCTCGCGGATGGAGCGCGCCACCGCCGTCCCGTCGATGATCCTGGCCACGATCCCCTATTTCCGTTTGAACTCGCCCTGGAGCACCCGCTCATAGGGAACGTCTACCCGCTCGATGGAGCGCGCAAGTCCCGTCTTGACGTCCACTTCCACCACCGCGCCCTGCAGCCGCAGGTCCCCGTCGGCGGGCTGCAGCCGCTCGCCGCGGGACTGCCGCAGCTGCCGCTCCACGGAGATGTCGGCCTTCATCCCGATGATCCCGTCGTGCCCGCCCGTCATCCCCAGGTCGGTAATGCGGGCCGTGCCACGCGGCTGCACGCGCTCGTCCGCCGTCTGCACGTGCGTGTGCGTGCCCACGACGGCCGCCACGCGCCCGTCCAGATGCCGCGCGAACGCCTGCTTTTCGCTCGTGGCCTCGGCGTGGAACTCCACGACGATCACGTCCGCTTGGCCCTTGAGCTCGGCCAGCATGGCGTCGGCCATGCGGAACGGGTCGTCGATGGGGGCCATGAACGTGCGCCCCTGCAGGTTCATCACCCCCAGCCGCACGCCGGCCAGCTCGCGGACCACCATGCCGTGGCCGGGGTTGCCGGGCGGATAGTTGGCGGGCCGCAGCAGCCGCGGCTCGGAATCCAGCAGGGGAAGGATCTCCTTCTTGTCCCAGACGTGGTTGCCCGTGGTGATCACGTCCACGCCCGACTCGAGGAACTCCGCCACGCCCTCCGGCGTGATGCCGAAGCCCCCCGCCGAGTTCTCGCCGTTGGCGATGACGACGTCGGCGCGCAGGTCGTT